>JAIRVC010000363.1 GCA_031254095.1 Acidobacteriota bacterium | reverse complement strand
ACGCTTCGCCGTCTCCGGATCACATGCTTTTCCTCATCCGCCATGAGGTTGCGGGCGTCCTCGTCTGCGCAAACAATGGAGTGTGCCGTGTGAAATATTAATGTCAATCATTATATCGTATGTGATATAATAACAATATGCGCAGCGGAGGATAAAGCCTGTATGTGGAATATCATTTTTTATGAAAAAGAGGACGGTTCCATTCCGGTAAGGGAATTTCTGGACGCTTTGCCCGAAAAACACCATGCGAAGGCGCTCCGCGACATTGATGTGTTAGAAAAATATGGAACCACACTTACAGGCCCGCATGTCAAACACATTCAAGGCAAATTGTGGGAATTACGGATCAAGTCTGCCCGCGACATATCCCGAATTTTCTATTTTGTCCCTGTCGGCGATAACATCGTGCTTTTGCATGGGTTTGTAAAAAAGACGCAAAAAACGCCGAATAGAGAAATCGAAACTGCCAACACATATTTACAGGACTATAACAAGAGGAAAAAACATGAATTACAAGGAATATAAAAAGGCCGCGCTTTCCGGTAACCCTGTCCTCCGTGCCGAATATGAAGCTCTTGCTCCGCAATATGAGGTCATTAACTCGGTAATCGCAGCGCGATTGGAACAGAAAATAACACAAGCGGAGCTTGCCGAACGCGCCGACACCAAACAGAGTAATATCAGTCGGTTTGAAAGCGGCAGTTACAATCCGTCTGTTGAGTTTTTACAGAAAATTGCCGGTGCATTGGGAAAGAACTTGGAGATACGGCTTAGATAGGCGGTCAACGTTCCATTTCCGGTTTTATAATTGACAAAATACCTGGAATCGGAATCAGCGCCGGAGGCGCGAGACTTGAGCAACCGTTGGGCAGCGCGAAGCGCGGAACCGGCGGATTTTTCTGACCACTGATCACCAACCGCTGACCGCTGCCGCGCGCCCAATAAATATCCGCGCTGGCGTTTTTTACTCCCTGTTTTTATAATGGGGCGGTATGACCGGACAAAGCAGCCGCAGTCCTGACCGGATTAACGCGTTTTTTATGAAAGCGAGGGGCAATGAAGGCAATCATTACAGCATCACCCGATATTCTGATGGGCAAGCCCGTCGTAGCCGGTACGCGTATATCGGTAGAGTTGATTCTGGAGAGGTTGGCGGCCGGTGAAACCGTGGCGCAGCTTCTGGACGAGAATCCCGGACTTACCATGGAAGGGATTCAGGCCGCTCTCGCTTTTGCGGCGAGCGCCATCAAAGCGGATGTTGTATATCCTGTTTCTGCAGAGGCAATAGCGTGAGGATTGTGGCGGATGAGGGTGTTGAGCGACAGATTGTGTATGGCTTGAGAAATGATGGTCATTCGGTTTGGTATGTTGCTGAAAAAATGCCTTCCGTTTCAGACGGTTTTGTTCTGTCTGTAGCGCACGAGCAAAACGCATTGTTGATGACAGCCGACACAGATTTCGGTGAACTAATTTACCGGTTGGGTAAAACGACATCCGGTGTTGTGTTATTGCGGCTGGCAGGATTATCTACCGTCGATAAAGTTTCGCGGGCTGTATGGGCAATAAAAACACACGGTGACGAAATGAAAAGAGCATTTACTGTGATTTCTTCACATTTAATTCGTATACGGAAATTTAATATCGATTAAAATTTACTATAAGAGCACGCGCAACGCCCTGAAAGCGGAGATGAGTAATGAAACAAAAATATTTTTGTTTGGCAATACGGTTTCTGCTGATTTCGGTGATGTGTGCCGTTTTTGTAAACGCGCAGGATTCAGATGTTTCTATTTCGGAAATCCTTCAGGCTGTTCAGAAAAATGTGGCTCTATTGAAAGAGCTGAATACTAATTTGGTTGCCGAGGAAGAAATTACAATTGAGGAATTTGATGAAAACAGGAAAATAAAGAAAAAAACAGAAGTAATTTCCGAATATCGCATTATTCCAACAAAATCGGAGGGGCTTTTTTCTTACGGCGTTCCGCAAGAAGAACGTACAGTGTTATCCGCAAAAGAAAATGGTAAGGTAAAGAAAATTAAAAAATTCGTTGAACCAAAATCTATATTTTGGACTATAAACAGTTGTACTGATTTCTTCGTTTTGTTTGTCAAACAAAACGAAGAACATTTTAAATACGAACTTAACGGTACAGATTTATCAGTTTTGATTGATAAGCAAAATGAAAGATATTCTTACTACAAATTTAATGAAATTGAAAAATTCAAAGGACGTAATGTTTATATTATTGATATTGAACAAAAAGAAGCAGAAATTGGAAAACTTGGCAGCTACTGGCGGTGGAATATAAAATATATAGGCGTTGCGTTAGTTGATATTGAAACAATGGAGATTGTTCAGATAAACAGACGTAGAGTTATCATGAACCGTTACCTGAATAGCATAATTGGCCTTGGCGCTAGAAGAGCAATACATCTGAACTATCATTTCGTTCAGCATGAATACGACAAAGTAAAAATTAACGACCAATTTTTGACATTACCGGTGGCCAAAACTGTTGAAGTCTATCGGATGAATGGGCAACTGGACACTGTATATAAATATAAATACAGCAACTATAAAGAATTTACCGTCGATACGAAAATTGAATATGGTGAAATAGATTAATCAGCGTTTCATGAGAGGAGAACCATTTATGTCCGACCAGCAGGTAAAACCCAAAGCCACGTTTTGTACCAATATCCAGCTTCCGCCGGGCGTCCACGAATTTGAGGCGGAGGGGAATAAAAGCAAGCCCGCGGAAATGCCGCCCTCGATGAAAAGGCTTATTTACATGGACGACCGCGTTGTTCCGGGGTCGTTTTACGTCGAAGCCGTGTGGGTGACGGCGCCTGAGCCGACAGTTCATCCCGTTCACCGCCATGACGACCATGATGAAATTCTGGGTTTTGTCAGCAGCAACACGGACGACCCGGCCGATCTTGACGCGGAGATAGATCTGGTCGTTGACGGCGTGAAAACGACGATCACAAAAACCTGTTTTGTCCATGTGCCCGCCGGAGTCGAACATGGCGGGCTCTGTTTCCGCAAGATCGGCCGGCCGGTATTTCAGATCGCCATGTCGCGGCAAAGCCGGTTTGAAAGCATCCCGCCGACATAGGGAAACGTGGGAACGATGAAACTTTCCGGGGAAGCAATTGCCGCGGCCGTAACAAACATTCAGGAATTTTCCCTGCACGACGGGCCGGGGATACGCACCGTTGTGTTTTTCAAAGGGTGTCCGCTCGCCTGCGACTGGTGTGCGAATCCCGAATGTATTTCCGGCGCGCCGCAGATTGGATTTATGCAGGCGCTTTGCGCGCGCTGCGGCCGATGTTTTGACGCCTGCCCGCGCGGCGCCGTCCGTCGCGAGGAAAACGTTCATCGCATAGATTATTCCCGCTGTCTGACGTGCGGCGGCTGCGCATCCCGCTGCGGCCATGGGGCGCTGGTTCGCTATGGCGATATGATGACCGTCGGGGAAGTTCTGGACGCCGTCCGGCGCGACCGTATGTTTTACGACAGCTCGCGCGGCGGCGTCACGGTTTCCGGCGGCGAACCTTTGCTGAAAACGGAGTTTGTCCGGGATCTGTTTACGCGCTGCAAGGAAGACGGCATCAATACCTGCATTGAGACCTGTGGTTTCGCCGATTGGGAAAGCCTCTGCGAAATCCTGCCCGTTACCGATCATTTTCTGTTCGATCTTAAACATATGGACGCTGCCGCGCACGAAAAGCACACCGGGCAATCCAATGAGCGTATTCTTGCAAACGCGGCTCTGCTTATGGAAAGCGGCGCGGATGTTGTCTTCAGGCAACCGCTGATTCCGGGCGTAAATGATTCTCCTGAAAACATCGCGGCGACCGCCGGGTTTTTAATCGGCGCTTCCAATAAAGGGCTTGAACTTATGCCGTACCATCGCATGGGATTGGGTAAATACCGCGCGCTTGACATGAAATACCATTTGGATGGCATCAACCCGTGCAATGACGAAACGGCGGAGTCCGTCCGCGCCGCTTATGAAGCCAAAGGAATACGCTGCACAATCTCGCGATAAGGAAATGGTTTCCTTCAGCGTTATGAGCATTATTATGCTATAGTTACGACATAATAAAAACGAGGTGATAATATGCCGCAGATCAGACCGATAACCGATTTACGCAACACCGCCGAGATATCAGATTTGTGTCACAGCAAGCCTGAACCTGTTTTCATCACGAAAAATGGATACGGAGACATGGTCATCATGAGCATGGAAACGTATGAGCGAAAGATGGCTCTGGCCGATATTTACGAAAAATTGGCCGTTGCCGAAAAGCAAATAATAAAAGGCGAGCTATTAAACGGCGAGGCTGTTTTTGCAAAACTGAGAGCAAAACATGGAAACTGAGTACAAGTACAAAGTTACCCATGCAGCCGCAGACGATCTTGACGCAATAGACACATATATTTCCGACAAATTACACGCCCCCATGGCGGCGCAGAACTTGATGGATGAATTCGAGAGGAATTTTCGCTCGTTATGCGACCACCCTTATCGTTGTGAATTATCGCGGAATCCAGTTCTTGGAGAAAAAGGGTATCGCAAGCTGGTAGTCAAAAATTACGTGGCATTGTATTTGGTGGACAGAGCGGGGAAATTGGTCATCATTGCACGTATTTTTTATGGCGCAATGGACTATGAAAAGTATGTTTAATTTTTGAAGCACGTTAAAGAATTTTAATAATGAAAAGAAACATTTGATGCCGGACGTCATGTATGTGTCTCCCGGTTGCTTTGGAACTTTTGATATTTCATTGCTGTATGTCAGAACTTTCGATGAAAGGGACGGTTTTCCGGATTCCGATGCCGTTATAATTACGGAATCGCTCGCAAAGTTGTATTGGAAAGAATCAAATCCACTGAACCGGAATATATTTATAGAGAAAAGTGATGGAAAATGGAAAACATTTACAGTCATAGGCGTTGTAAAAGATGTGCAGATGAGGCCATTTGGCAGTAAATCGTTTTTCGAAAACATATTTCTGCCGTTTTCGCAAAACAGCTCAAATGAGATCAGTGTTATAGGCCGTGGAGGATCGCCCGCGCCTTTGATTTTAGACAAGCTGCAGCGATTGGTTTATGATCTGGACGACAATGTTGTAATCAGCACAAACTCCACAATGCGTCAGTATGGGGAGCGGCAGCTTTATATAATCAAGGCATTAATTGCCGTTTTTGCGATACTCGGTTTTTCAGGACTGCTGCTCACTTCTATAGGCATTTATGGCCTGATTTCATATTCCATTGCGCAAAGAAGGAATGAAATTGGCATAAGGATGGCGGTTGGTGCTCAGCGAAAAGATATTGTTATGATGTTTCTGGGCGAAGGACTCAAGGTGATAATCCCCGGATTATTGATAGGAAATATCGGAGCGGCCTTAATCATACAGATTTTATCAAAATCCAGAGCAGTATGGTTTATTTACCAGTTCATTCCACAATTTTCATTGTGGGAGCCGCTCATATTTATTTGCGCTTCGGCGATCATTGGATTAACGACAATATTCGCCTGTTATATGCCAACCCTGAAAATGACATTTGAAAATCCGATGACAGCCATTAAGCAGTTATAATTCCCGGGAATCAAGGGAATGAAAATCAGGGAAACGCTGATTAATTGCCGTGCGGTATGAAGTGCGAGGCGCACGCCCCTTCAGGGCTTGGATTGTTGGGGTATCCGTTTCGTAGGGCTTTGCCCTACGCTATTGATTTAAGGCTTTCAGCCTTAATCTATATGTGCATTGCAGGGCTGAAAGCCCGCGATCAATAGCACAGGGCGAAAGCCCTGTGTTTGCGGATAAATATAAAATCCAAGCCCTGAATGGGCGCAATCAACAGGGCAGACGCATTTAAAAAGCGTGATTTTTGAATACCT
Source organism: Acidobacteriota bacterium (assembly GCA_031254095.1). Taxonomy (GTDB): domain Bacteria; phylum Acidobacteriota; class UBA6911; order UBA6911; family UBA6911; genus UBA6911. The sequence goes on along the minus strand of JAIRVC010000363.1, from coordinate 11 downwards.
TAGCGTTTTGA
>JAIRVC010000283.1 GCA_031254095.1 Acidobacteriota bacterium | reverse complement strand
CACCTGTCTGCCGTTGATAAAACTTTCGGCGTCTTCATCGTAATACTGGGCGGTTGCGACTTTATGGAGGTATCCGTTATCGTAAAGCCTCTGAATGATGAAGGATGTAAAACCTTCGTGTACCGCCTTTGATTTTCCAAGTCCTGAGCCCTCGAAGATATCCAGGGATATGTGATAGTTTTTCAGCGACGCAACCTGGGCGTCGTGGTTACCTTTCACATAGTCGGCAATTGTTCCCTTGAAGCCTTCATCCTTTGTGATTTTCCGATATCCTTCATCTATAGGCGAGCCGTAGCAATCGGTCCCGCTGATAAACAGCACGTTCTCTTCGCCGATCCTGTCCCTCAAGAAGCGGGCAAATACGTCGGCGGGCACAAAAACTCCGCCAATGTGGCCAAAATGAAGGCTCTTGTTTCCATAAGGCATACCTGCGGTGACAATCGCCCGCGCCGGGAACGCCGGACGTATATGTTCAGATATTTTTGCGCTCACTCACGACTCTCCTTGCTTGCCGCACATTAAATAAAAAAACAATACCAGTTTGCGAAATCACGTACTAGAATCAATATTTACGAATGACAGAAACGGGCTCCAGCAGGTTTGAGACCAAAAACTTATGAACCAAATTCAATGGACGCCAAAAGCTTTACGTCAAGCAAGGAATTTGCCGTCCGTTGAACAGGGAAATATTGCCGACGCTGTGAGTATGTTACGCGGCTGGCCGCATGTGGAACAGGTCAAGGCGTTGCGTGGCAGGTCAGGCTACCGGTTACGGGTTGGGCGGTATCGTGTGCTGTTTACCGTGCGTGCCGGCATCCCGTTGGTGATCCGTATTGAGGAGGTAAAAAAGCGCGATGAACATACCTACTAACCATCAGGTCATCATACATCAGGGCGTGCCTGTGGCCGTGGTGATACCGTATGATGAATACGCCGCCGCCTTTGCCTTAAAGGACGCACAAAAAGCAAAAGAACCAACCGTTCCTCACGAAGTTGCCGTCCGTGTTCTCAAAGAGCGCATCTCTCCCGTCCAGGCATGGCGTGAATATTTTGGTTTGACGCAGACTGAAGTCTCCGCCCGCGTTGGCGTATCGCAATTCGCCTTTGCCCGGATGGAAGCGCCTGACGGCAAGCCGCGCATGAGTACCGTAAAAAAAATTGCGGATGCGCTGGGTATTTCCCCTGCTCAGCTCAAGTGGTAAATAATAATCCAATACGGAGGTCGTTACGTTATGGGACTTTTAATCATCGACGAAAAAAAATGCAGGAAAGACGGTATTTGCGCGCGCGAGTGTCCCGCCGCCGTCATCAATTTAAGTGAAAACAGCATTCCCGAAATACTTCCAGACACAGAAGCGCGCTGCATGGATTGCGGTCATTGCGTGGCGATATGCCCGCACGACGCATTGCGCCATGCCCGCATTTCCGCAGCCGGTTCGCCCGCCATTCAGCCGGCGCTTGTCATTGACGCCGCCCGGGCTGAACAGTTTTTGCGCTCTCGCCGGTCCGTCCGGCGCTATCACGCAAAGCCGGTGGAAAAAGAAAAGATTCAGCGGCTCATTGAAGTGGCGCGTTACGCTCCGACCGCCGGAAACGGCCAGTCTGTTGAATGGATCGTAATCGGCGACGGGGAGCGCTTGCGGCGCATACGCGTCCTGACCGTGGACTTTATGCGTGAACTTGTCAAGAATCCACAGGCTGTCGCGGCCGCGCCATATCTGCCTGCGACGATTGCCGCGTGGGACGCGGGCAACGATTCAATCCTTCGCGGCGCGCCGACGCTTGTTACGGCCATTGCCCCGGCAAGCGCCAGATTAGGGCTTGTTGACCTGACGCTTGCGCTTTCCTATCTGGACGTATTCGCCCAGTCGATGGGACTCGGAACCTGCTGGGCCGGTCTTGTTTCCGGAGCGCTGGAAAATTCCGCCGCAGTTCGGGAAGCCGCCTGCATTCCGGAAAACTACACACATTACTATTCCATCATGCTGGGATATCCCGCGGTGCAATATCATCGGCTGCCGGAGCGCAAAACCCCGAAAATCACGTTTGTAGAGTAGCGCGCCTCACGGCGGCCCCTCACAACGGCAATAACCAGCGGTTCACTATAAATTTATTTTAGAAGCGGGCGACCGATGGGACGGTCGCCCCTGCTGGCCTATAACTCCATTCCGGAAGTTACCCTCAAAGATGGTTCACGGCGAATTTTTTCTGATCACTAACCACTAGCCGCCGTGAGGCGGCTGGCCGCTAACTGTTGATCATTTCCATAATTTTCGCGACAAGTTTTTCAATGCCCGCGCCGGTTTCCTGAATACTCTGCGCCGTCATGTAACAGGGAGTAGTAACGATTCTGTTTTTGGAATCGACTACGATTTCGTCAAACGCGGCCGTTTTGTGCCGCGCTCCCATTGTCTCCATTGCCGCGGCGGTCTGGGCATCGCTGCCGATGGTAATTTCCGGCGCGCAGATTTTTCCAAAAACTCCGGCGATGACGGCGGGAGCGATACAGAGCGCGCCTATAGGTTTTTTGCTTTCATGTAATTCGCGGAGAAGAACCGCGACATTTTCGTCAACTTTGCAGGCGGCGCCGTCAACGGCAAAGGAACAGAGATTTTTCGCCGCGCCAAAACCGCCCGGAATAACAAGCGCGTCAATATCCACGGCTTTAACGGCGCGGACATCCTGTATTTTCCCGCGCGCGATGCGGGCGGCTTCCGCCATAACATTGCGTTTTTCAGATACGGGCTCGCCGCTTATATGGTTCACAACATCCCGTTGATCTTTATCAGGCGCCATACATATGATTTCAGCGCCTTCTTTATCCAGAAAATACAGCGTGAGCGTCGCTTCATGAATCTCGCTCCCATCCATCACGCCGCATCCCGACAGCAACACGCCAACTCTTTTTTTTTCCATAAACGCCTCCCATGGTTTCAGATCTTATTTCACCGATGATTCATTATCGCACACCCGGCCAAAAATTGCGGCTCCGCCAACCAGGGAAACGCGGATTAACTGCCTGAACGGGCGACGCAAAAGACAGATCGAAATTGAACGATAATTCGAAAAACAAGGGAAATTTTCCCGGCGGTTCTCTCTTTCCCGTTATACTTATTTTTTTATAAATAACGGAGATTTGCCGACGTGAGTTCCCGCGCCCTGAAAGTTCTGGTTGTAGACGATGAAGCCGCCATGCGGGAAGTCCTCGAAATGCGCCTTGAAAGCTGGGGTTTTGAAGTATGCCTGGCGGAAGACGGCGCGCGCGGCGAAGATATGGCCTTGTCCCAAAATCCCGACATCGTAATTTCCGATGTCGTCATGCCGGGAATTTCCGGCATGGACCTGCTGCGAATTCTAAAATCCGGCAATCCGGAACGGCCGGTTATCCTGGTTACGGCGCAGGCAACCGTCGATCTGGCAGTGGAAGCAATGAAGCAGGGCGCGCACGACTTCATCACAAAGCCGATCGATTATTCCAAACTGAAAATGGTTCTCCAGGCCGCGGGACGGGAAATAGGCGAGCGCCGCGAAGCCGGACGGCTTTCCTCCCAGCTCGAACGCGGGAGCGTTTTCGGCGATTTCATCGGCGACAGCAAGGCTATGCGCGAAATTTACGCGCTGATCGACAGCGTAGCCCGCAGCGACGCGGCCGTCATCATTACCGGAGAGAGCGGCACTGGCAAGGAACTGGCGGCGCGCACTATTCATAACCTGAGCCGGCGCGCCGAAGGCCCGTTTGTCGCCGTTAATTCGAGCGCCATTCCGGAAAACCTGATGGAAAACGAACTTTTTGGCCACGAAAAGGGCGCGTTCACCGGCGCTTCAGGCATACAGGCGGGATGCTTTGAACTCGCCGATCGCGGAACGCTCTTTCTTGACGAAATCGCCGAAATGCCTCCGGCGTTGCAGCCAAAACTGCTGCGCGTTCTCGAAGACCGCAAGGTTCGCCGTATCGGCGGCGCGCGGGAATTTGACTTCGACGTGCGCGTACTTGCCGCGACAAACCGGGAGCCTCGCGGGGCGGTCGAAACCGGAAAACTGCGGGAGGACCTGTTTTACCGCCTGAACGTTTTCACGATCACGCTGCCGCCGCTTCGCGCGCGCAAAAGCGATATCCCGCTTCTTGCGCAGTCGTTCATTCATCACGCAAACGCAAAGCACCATTCAAACGTACAGGCGTGCCGGACTGAAGCGCTGGATTTGCTGAAAGCCTATTCCTGGCCGGGCAACGTCCGCGAACTTAAAAACATCGTGGAACGCGCCGCCATCCTGGCCGGAGGCGCGTGGATAGAGCCTTCGCATCTGCCGGCATACGTACAAAACCCGCCGGACGATAAAACGGCCTCCGGGTTTTACGCTCCGGAAGGCGTCACGGCGGCGAACGCGGAAATGGAACTTATTTTGAAAACGCTGCGGGCGACCGGCAACAACAAGGCTGAAGCGGCGCGGCGGCTTGGGCTTGATGTAAAGACAATACGCAACAAGCTCAAAACATACGAAGGTTCCCTGTTATGAGAATAACGACTCGCATCAGTTTGGGTTACGGACTGCTTCTTGCGATACTGCTTGGGCTGGCGGCGTATCAGGCCTATGCCATCAAGCGTATGCAGTCTATCAACCGGACGGTTGCGGAAATGGATTTTCGCAACAGCCTCGCCTGCATTGAATCCATGCGCAATTTTGATCTCGTCGAGGAATACGCGCGCAAGTCCTTCGCGTTGGGCGATGCCGATTATCTGAACCTGTTGCGGGAATATCGCCAGGATTTTACCGCCGATCTGCGAAGCATGAAAAATCTCGCGACCGGCGGCGCGGCGAAAGATGAAATCGATCTCCTTGCCCGGCAGTGGGACGCCCTCGACCAGCGCTTGGCTTTTTCCGGAACGCGTGTTATTTCCGCCGGAAACGAGCTGCCGGAATCAATGCGGCAGGATTTTGAATCGCTGGGCGCCCGGCTTCGCTCCGTTTATCAGGCAAACCTTGGCATGATGTCGCTCCGCGTGGAAAACGCGCGCCGCACAGGGGAAACCGCCGCGCTTGTTCTGATTTTCACTACGCTGGCCGCCGTCGCCATCGGCGGGCTGGTATCTTTTTTCATCTACAGGTCGATTTCAAAACCGCTCGCGCATTTGACGGAAGGAACGCGCGCCATCGCCGAAGGCAAATTTTTCTACAGGCTGGATACTTCGCGCAGAGACGAATTTTCACAGCTCGCCAGAGACTTTAACGCCATGACGCGACGTCTGGCTGAGCTTGACAAGATGAAAAAAGATTTTGTGGCGCACGTTTCGCACGAACTGAAATCGCCGCTTGCATCCATGCGTGAGACAATAGAGCTTATGCTTGATGAAATACCGGGGACGCTTAATGAAAAACAGCGGCGTCTGCTTGACCTTAACCGGCAGAGCGGTGTGCGGTTGACGGCGCTGATCGGCAATCTGCTTGATCTTTCCAGAACGGAAGCCGGCGTCATGGAATACGAACTGAAAGCCCATAACCTTGCCGCCCTGGCGAGAGACGTTATTGAAGAAACGGAAGTGCTGGCGCGTGAACGCGACATTCAGATCCGAACGTCGTTTCCCGAAGAACCGATTGAAGCGGAATGCGACGGCGACAGAATTATTCAGGTTCTGGTCAATATTCTGACCAACGCGGTGAAATTTTCGCCGAAATCCTCTGAAATCGACGCGCGAATTGAGGCCATCGGCGAGCCGCCGGAAAACCTTCCCGCGTCCGCGCTTGCGTCGATTGCGGGAAGCGAACACGGCGGCGGCTTCGCGCTGATAACAGTTAGCGACAGGGGCCCCGGAATCCCCGCCACGGACAGGGAAAAGATATTTGAAAAATTTTACCAGGCCGAACATGGAAAAAAAGCGCCGGGGCAGGGCGCGGGGTTGGGGCTTGCGATCTGCATGGCGATCATGCAAGCCCATCGCGGCGCGATCTGGGCGGAAGACAATCCCGGCGGAGGCGGACGGTTCCGCGTATTATTAAGCCGCCTCACGGCGGATTTTTCTGACCACTGATCACTGACCACTGGCCGCCGTGAGGCGGCTCTGAATATGAAACAAAACTACACAATTCCCATATTTATCCCTGAAAAAGCCTGCCGCTTTCGATGCGTTTACTGCAACCAATATTCAATCTTAAATA
>JAIRVC010000345.1 GCA_031254095.1 Acidobacteriota bacterium | reverse complement strand
TCGACGAGCGCCGGCTGGCGCTCAATGCCGCGTCCCTTGAAATAGAGCTTGTTGTCCTTCTTGATTTCCGTGCAATACCGGACGCACAGACCGCAAAGAGTGCAATCCGTCATGCCGGTCTTAAAGCGCGAGGACGTAACTCCATACTCATCGGAGTACGCCTGCCAGGACGGCCACAGCAGTTCGATGATCATCCTGCGGATCTTTTTGACTTTCTCCGTGTCGGTGCGGACTTTAAGTCCTTCTTTCACGGGAAAGACGCAGGACGCCACAGGCCGTTTTTGTCCTTCGACTTCAACCATGCACATGCGGCACGCGCCATAGGGTTCCATCCGGCCGTTATAGCACAGCGTCGGAATGTTGATGCCGACCGATCTGGCGGCGACCAGAACGGATGTTCCTTCCGCGGCTTCCACTTCGCGGCCGTCAATTACCAGCTTTACCTTTTTTTCCATAAAGACCTCCCGCTACTTTTTAATCGTAAAAGCCGGCACTTTGATGACGGCGCTGAATTTGTCCGGACACGCCGAGAAACACGCGCCGCACTTGATGCACTTTTCCTGGACGACAGTGAAAACCTTGTCTTCGGATTTGTCTATCGCGTCGGTGGGACACGCTTTCTGGCATAAACCGCAGGCCTTGCACTTCGCATGATCTATTTCATAAGCGATAAGATCCTGACAGACGCCCGCGCGGCAGCGTTTTTCCCGTATATGCTCCTCGTATTCCTCGCGGAAATATTTCAGGGTGCTGGCGACGGGAAACGGCGCGGATTGCCCAAGCGCGCAAAGCGACGCGGCTTCCATAAATTCGGCAAGTTCTTCGATGAGCGGAAGATCCTCTTCTCTTCCCTCGCCGGAGGCGATGCGGTTGAGGATATTCAGCATCTGGCGCATTCCTTCGCGGCAGGGGACGCATTTGCCGCACGATTCATTTGCCAGGAATCTGGTATAGTACCGCGCCGTATCGACCATGCAGGTGTGTTCATCCATGACGATCAGGCCGCCCGAACCCATCATTGACCCAACATTGGACAGTTCGTCGAAATCAACCGGAAGATCCATGAGCGACTCCGGAATGACGCCGCCCGATGGGCCGCCGGTCTGAACCGCCTTGAATTTTTTCCCTCCGGGGATGCCGCCGCCGATTTTGTAAACAATGTCGCGGAGCGTCATTCCCATCGGCACTTCCACAAGACCGGTGTTTTTGACCTTGCCGACCAGCGAGAATATCTTTGTGCCCGGGCTTCCTTTCGTACCCATGCCGCAGAACCATTCCACGCCTTTAGTAATAATGTGCGGAACATTGGCCCAGGTTTCCACGTTGTTCAGACAGGAAGGCTTGTTCCACAATCCTTTTTCGGATGTGCGGATGTACTTTGGCCGGGGTTCGCCGACATGCCCTTCGATAGCGCTCATGAGCGCGCTTGATTCGCCGGACACGAAAGCGCCCGCGCCGCGGTGAATCGTTACGTCGAAAGAAAATCTGGAACCGAGAATATCTTCGCCCAAAAGGCCGTATTCCCGCGCCTGATCAATGGCTTTCTGCGCGTGATTGCGCGCCAGCGGATATTCCTGCCGGACATAAATAAATCCTTCCGAAGCTCCGATGGCGTAAGCGCCGATTATCAGCCCTTCCAGCACGGCGTGAGGATTTCCCTCAAGAATACTGCGATCCATATACGCGCCGGGATCGCCCTCGTCGGCGTTTACTATGACGTATTTTGGTTCGCCGGGAGCGTTGCGCGTGGTTTCCCATTTCCGCCCGGCCGGGAATCCGCCGCCGCCCCTTCCGCGCAGATTTGCCTTTTTCACTTCATTAAGCACAGCTTCCGGCTTCATGCCGGAAAGAACCTTTGAAAGCGCGGAATAACCGCCGACGGCAATGTAATCGGAAATTTCCGACGCGTCGATCAGCACATTATGTTCCAATACAATGCGTTTCTGGAACTTGTAGAAGGGAATTTCATCCAGCTTTTCAAGGCGTTTGCCGGAACCTTCGTCGAGGTAGCACAGCTTTTCAACATCGCCTTTGCCGGTGCAGATTTTGTCAAGAATAGCGGGGATATCTTTAATCTGCACTCCCTGATAGCAGATATCCGACGGCTGAATCACCACAAGAGGGCCTTTTTCGCAGAAACCGTGGCATCCTGTCCACCGTACCCCGATTTTGTTTTCGAGGCCGCGTTTTTTGACTTCCTCTTCAAGCGCTTCCGCCAGTTTGTCCGCCCCGTAGGCGCGGCAGCCGGTTCCCGCGCAAACCGCAAGCCAGGTGGCTTTGGAGTTTCTCTGCGCGACGACTCCGTCTCTGAATTTTTTGAGATCATCGTGGGTTTCCAAGCGGGTCATACAAGCGCCTCCTCGTCTTTCAGTGATTTGATGATTTTCTCGAACTGTTCCTTGGAAGGATTTCGATAATACTGAGAGTCAATCTGGACAACCGGCGCCAGGGCGCAGCATCCTATACAGTTGACGGTTTCGAGAGTAAATTCCTGACTGCTGTCGGTCTGGCCGGCTTCAATGCCCAGGGTTGCGGAAATTTTCATAAGCAGCTCGGAAGCGCCGCGAACATGACAGGCCGTTCCAGTGCAAACCTGAATGGAATGGCGGCCGCGCGGTTCCAGACTGAACGCTTCGTAGAAGTTGGCTATAACATAGATGTCGCTGAGGGGAATGTTAAGCCGCCCGCTTATCCAATTCAGGATATGGCGCGGGAGCCAGCGGAATTGCTCCTGAACGTCGAGCAGAATCTGAATCAGCGCGTTTTTTTGGAAGTCATACTTCCACATGATTGCGTCCGCGTCCAGAAGGTCGTTGTGTATTTCGGCGATCGCTTCTTCTTTCGTTTTGACCTGTCCGAGACTTTCGGCGTGCGATTGCGCCGCGCTTTCCAGACGTCCGAGCTCGTCAAGGAACTCCCGTTTTTCAAGCCCGATTGAGTAGGCTTCCCCAAAAACGTCCAGTCCTTCAAGCAGAAGATCATGCTTGTCCGCCCTTTGTTCAGACGATTGGCCTTCCCGCTGCATCGCGCTGTAATTCAAAGCCTGGCGCACCGATTCCAGAAGCTTCTTTGGATTGACGGGCCTGACCAGAAAATCGAAAGCGCCCAGCTTCATAGAATCCACCGCGACATTTACAGTCGCATTTCTGGACACCACAATAGGCACTGAATCCGGAGCAATTTCACCCAGATTGCCCAGCATTTTAAATTCTGAAATGTCATTTGTTTCCAAGTCGAGGATCACGACCCCCGGCTGATCGGTCTCGGCCGATAGCAGTCCTTCTTTACAGCTTCCTGCGACTACAATTTCGCATTTTTCGCCTTCAAGCGCTTTGCGGCATTCCTCGACAAAAGATCCTCCGGCGTCGATAACGAGCACATTGAGCTGAGGCGCAGATTTGTTTGCATCCATGGGAAACCTCTGTTTAAAGTTAACTGATTCGTTTGCCCGGATATTTTTGGAAGATCCGCATGAAACATCCGCGGCAAACCGAAAGCTATTTTATGAGATATAACCGGAAGAATAAAGGATTGAGGGATGAATTTTCGGAAAAATCTCTCAAAACCGATACAAAATGTACCAGCTTGGTGACGTAACGCAGTTAATTCGTATGTCACAAAGAAAAAAGATCACAGACCACGCCGGAGATAGTAGAGCGTGATCTGTGATCTTTTGGTTTTAACGCCTCACTTGGCCGCCGTGAGGCGGCTAAATTCCTCCAAGCGCTTCGATCATATCTTTGGCAATCTGCACCTGATCCGCTTTCCGCCCGATTCCAATGTACTTTTTGAAAGCGTCTATCGCGGCGGGAAACATGCTCTCGTCATTCGAAAGGCTCATGCCGAGCAGATAGTACGATTCGGCGTAATTCGAATCCGCTTCAATTGATTGCTTGAACGCGTCGGCGGCGCTTGACATGTTGCTTGAGTTGTACATGATTACGCCCATATTGTAGAGATTCTGAGCCGCGCCGGCAGGATCAAGCGTTACGGATTTTTTAAACATTTCCTGCGATTCCGCCGTTCGCCCAAGGTAGCTCAACGCCACGCCTTTTTGCGCATAAAGGCCGGCGTCGTTGGCATCAAGCTCTATGGCTTTTTCGTACTGATCAAGGGCTTCTTCATTTTTTTGCAGCCTTAAATAGCAGTCGCCCGCGCGCGCCAGAATTCCGGGCTGTTTGGGGTCTATCGCCAGCGCCGCATTAAACTCGGCCAGGGCTTCGTTGTACTGCCCCGCGTCAAACAATGTAACGCCCTGATCAAAATGCGTCTTGACTTCCGCGGAGAATTTCTGGCGTTTTTTCTGATCCTCCAACCTTTTCTGATATTCCGCCCTGTCCGCGTCCGACATTTCAAAAGGAAGCTTATAGTCAGCACCCGCTTTGAGTTGTAAATCCGCCGTGACTTCCTCGCCCAATTCGGGACGAAGATTTTCCTTGAAGGATGGCTGATACCCATCCTTGCGGGCTATAACGCGATAGGTTCCCGTCTGCGTCCCAAGAAGCTGCGCGAATTCCCCTCTTCTGCTCGTCTTGAGATTGAAGGTGCGAACAATATCCGTTCCTTCAATCCTGATGGCGACGCCTTCTACCGGCTGACCATTTTCATCGGTAACAACGCCTCTGATGGACCGATTCTGCGCACTGGCGGGAATTGAGAACAACAGCAATAACCCCGCGACCAGGGCAACCGACACGACTGATTTGATTATTGTGACTCTCATAAAACCTCCTGCTTGATTTGGAATTTAGCTATTGCTTATTTCGTAATTGCACATTTTATTGCATTTTCAATTAATTTGTCAATTAGCCGATATTTCAATATTCCACCGGCGGGCAACCTTCATTCATTACGTCATTACGCCAGCAAATTATAGTACGCCGCCGCGCCGGTTCTGTTGCAAACACATTTCTTATTTTGCCGCGAGGCGGCGCAAACTGGCAAATTCATTGTCATTTTGAAAAAGACCGATGCCGGCGACGCCAGCCGCGCCGGTTTGCATTACTGCGGGAATGCGTTCCGCCGTTATCCCGCCCAAAGCCAGAACCGATACGGGCGCTCCAGCGCAGGCGCGGCGTAAAAAATCGACGCCGAGCGCGGAGCCCATGCCTTCCTTTGAAGCCGTGGGAAATACATGCCCAACAAGTACGTAATCCACCCCGCCGGCGCAGGCCGCGCGAATCTCCCGCGTCGCGTGTACCGATACTCCGACTATAAAATTTTTCGGAATCCATGCGCGGATATCTGAAATCATGAGGCCGGACGAAGTAAGATGCACACCGTCCGCGCCCGCCGCCGCTGCGATATCCGCCCGTCCGTTGACAAGAACGCGGCAGGGCGCGGCCCGCGGAGTTTCCCGCGCCATTTCAACAACCCTGCGCGTCAGATTGAATAACCGCCGGTCGGACAGATCTTTTTCACGTATCTGGACAAAATCAACTCCCCAGGAGATGACTTTTCTAACGCGGCGCAAAAGCGCGGCTTCGCCCGGAACAGCCAATGAACGGCGGTCGGTAATGTAATAATAAAAATTATTAAGGGTATCGCCGGGACGCGAAACGCGCATAGATGACATCATGGATGCCTATAAGAATATTGTCGATCCCGAGACCTATTACGGCGCCTTTGAAGAAGGGATTGAGTACGACTGGCTCAATCTGCGGCCA
>JAIRVC010000303.1 GCA_031254095.1 Acidobacteriota bacterium | reverse complement strand
TGAACTCCAGATGCGACGCGGATACGTCAGCCCGCTCGTCGAATCCAAAGGTGACGATACGTCTTTCCAGGCGGGGAAGAATCGTCTGCACATTTGGATCGTCGAGGCATACTATGGCCGCGCCGTAAAAAGGAATTTTGTTCGCGAAATCCGTAAACGCGGAGCGTATTTCTTCCATGTCCGCATAGTGATCCATGTGTTCGCGGTCGATATTGGTGATGACCGCGATCGTCGGGCTCAGTTTAAGAAACGATCCGTCGCTTTCGTCCGCTTCGGCCACCAGAAACTCGCCCAGCCCCAGTTTTGCGTTGCTTCCAAAAGCGTTCAATCTGCCGCCGATGACCGCGGTCGGATCGAGTCCGCCGCCGACAAGGACGGTGGCGATCATGGATGTCGTTGTGGTCTTGCCGTGCGCTCCGGCGACGGCAATGCCGTATTTCAACCGCATCAGTTCAGCCAGCATTTCCGCGCGCGGTATGACGGGTATCCGCCGCCGCCTGGCCTCGACGACTTCGGGATTGTCCGGACGCACCGCCGATGAAATGATAACGACGTCGGCGCTGCGAACATGGTCGGCGCTGTGGCCGATGTCGATTTCGCCTCCGAGCGCGCGGAGCCTGTCGATAACGGGTCCCGGTTTCAGATCCGATCCTGAAACCCTGCACCCAAGGTTGAGCAGAAGTTCGGCAATGCCGCTCATGCCGATGCCGCCTATTCCCGTGAAATGAAGTTCATGGTTTCCGCGAAACATATTTTTCCCCGACGCCTATTCGACCGCTTCCACAAGTTTGTTTTGATACGACAGGTTCAGCAAAATGCCCGTCGCCGCCAGATTCATTAAAAGCGAACTGCCTCCCTGGCTTATAAACGGCAGCGCGATTCCCTTTGTCGGCATCATTCCAAGTACCATGGTGATGTTAATGAATCCCTGCAGCGTGACCATAAGAGTTATTCCCGCTCCAAGATAAAAACCAAATTTATCCTGCGATTTCGATGCTATTTTCATGCCGCGATAAAAAAAGACCAGGAACGCGGCGACAACCAGAACCGCGCCTATGAAGCCCCATTCTTCGCAGATTATGGCGAAAATAAAATCAGTGCTTGATTCCGGAAGGAAAAAAAGTTTTTGTTTACTGTCGCCCGGCCCAAGGCCCAAAAGGCCGCCGCTTCCCACCGCGATAAGCGACTGGTTGATTTGAAACGCGGCGTCGGCTTGACCGCTTTCTGGATTAAGAAATACGCCGATACGCTTCCAGCGGTAATCGACGTTGTATACGAAAAGATAAAACATCGGAATAGCGGCAATGATCGCGCCGGCGATGTAGCGCCACGATAGTCCCGCCATTACCAGCAAAATTGCGGCGACAAAACAGATGGTAAACGCCTGGCCAAGATCCGGTTCAACGCCGACCAACCCTGCGAAAAGCGCGATGCAGAGGCATATCGCGGCAATGTGTTCCAGCCGGTTCAGCGTCTTCCCGTATGTTTGCAGAAACCATGCGATAAATATCAGAATCGCTATCTTGGCAAATTCGGAAGGCTGAATCGAAACGCCGCTGATAAAAATCCAGCGGCGGGCGCCGTTCACAACGGGCTGGGTCAGGACAAATATGAGCGCCGCTCCCGATAAAGCCATAATGGCGCAAAGCACTTTTGGCTTCTGGAAAAAATGATAGTCAATATGCATCAATCCCAGCAGGGCAAGGAATCCGAACCCCGCGAATTTCAGTTGACGCAGAAAGAAGTAATAGGAATCTCCGTGCTTGTCGGCCGCGTGAACGGACGACGCGCTGTAGACCATTAAAAGGCCCAGGACGGTAAGAAAACCTACGACTGACAACAGAATTTTGTCGCTGCTGGGTCTGTAAGCCATATTTTAGTGATCAGTGGTCAGCGATCAGTGATCAGCGGCCGCTGATGAGTCTCCTTTTTTGTGATCGGCGGCCGGCTGCCGCTGATTATCTTCATTTAAAGCCAGGACGGCGTCTTTGAAGGCGCGCCCCCGGTGCTCGAAATTTTCAAACATGTCGAAACTTGCGCAGGCCGGCGCAAGCAGTACTACATCGCCCGGCCTTGCCGCCGCCCGCCCGGCCTTGACGGCTTCGGACATGGACGCGGCCTCGCGTATATCCGCCGCGCCGGAAAGCGCCCGGCGCATTTTTCCGGCGGCTTCGCCGATTAAAATCAGCTGTGTCACCCGTTCTCCGACCACCGGCCGCAGCACGGTGAAATCTCCGCCTTTGTCGCGCCCGCCGGCAATCAGGTGAATTCTTCCCGGAAACGCTTCCAGCGCCTTGATTACGGCATCGACATTGGTTGCCTTGGAATCGTTGAAATACGAAACGCCGCCGATTGACGCGACATGCTCAAGCCGATGCTCCACGCCGTTAAATTTCCGTATGCCCGCTTCGAGGCTTTCCGGCGGCGCTCCGGCGCAGAGCGCCAGAAGCGAAGACGCGAGAACGTTTTCCATGTTGTGCGCGCCCTTGATCCGGACGGCATCGACGGGAAACAATTCTTTTTCGCTTTTCCCGTTGTGGAAAATTACGCGGCGGTTGCGGATAAAAACGCCTGCCGGGATTTCTCCCGTCCGGCTGAAAAAGAGCGGGCGGACGCGGACTGAATTAATTATTGACGCGGTTTGCTGATCGTCCGCGTTTAAAACCGCGAAATCGCCGGCCGCTTGATTCATGAAAATACGCGCCTTGGCCGCAACGTATTCTTCAAAACCATCGTACCTGTCCATGTGATCGGGCGTCAGATTCAACAGCGTAGCGGCGAAAGGACGAAACGCCGCGATCGCCTCCAGCTGGAAACTGGAAAGTTCCACTACGTAAACATCCTCCGGCGTTGACCCGTCAACGAACTGGATAAGCGGCGTTCCAATGTTTCCGGCCGCTCGCGCTTTAATGCCCGCGCCGGTCAGAAGCTCCGCCGTAAGCGTCGTCGTCGTGGTTTTGCCGTTTGATCCCGTTATGCCGATGATCTTTCCTTTCAGGTGGCGGTACGCCAGTTCAATTTCCGCGATAACCGGAATGCCCGCTTTGCGGCTGATTTCAAAGAACGGCAAAGACAGCGGCATTCCCGGACTTACAACCACAAGATCGGCCGCCGCGAAACTCTCTCTCCTGTTGCCGCCCAGCTCCAGCGTCAGTTCGCCGGAAGAATCCGCCGCCGATTCAAGCAGATCGGAAACGGCGGGTTCCAGCGCCTCGCGCGTTTTGGAATCCGAGAGAACGACACGCGCGCCGCGGCCAAGGAGAAAGCGGGCTGCGGCGATGCCGCTCCGTCCCGCTCCCGCAACCAGTACCGTTTTCCCCTTATAATTCATTTCCATTTTCTAGCCACTAACCACTAGCCACTGGCCACTAATAAAAGCCGCAACCTTCTCCATATGTACGCCGCGCGATCCTTTGACCAGCAGCAGATCGCCGGGGCGCACGTTTTCCACGGCAAATTTCGCGGCTTCTTCTGAAGTCTCAAAAAACCGCGCTGTTGTTTTTCCGGTTTCACAGCCAGCCGCGCCGCGAACGATTTCCGAGGCATTTCCCGCGACTCCGATCACCATGTCTATGCCCCGCCTTGCGGCAAATTCTCCGCATTCGAAATGCAGCCGGGGCGCTTTAGGCCCCAATTCCAGCATCTCTCCCGCAAACAGAATCCGGCGCGTAAATCCCGGCACGGCGGCCAGCAATTCGATCATGCTTTCAAGCGCGCGAGGGCTGGAGTTATAGGAATCGTCGATAACGGCGAAGCCTTCCCGGAAACGCAATATCCTTCCGCGCATTTCCGCCTGCCGCAGGCGTTCAAGCGCGGGGATGATTTCATCCGCTGTCATGCCCAGGCTGAGAGCGAAGGCGACGCCCGGCAGGGCGTTCAGAACGTAATGTTCCCCCGCAAAAGGCAGCGCCGCGCCGAACGTTGCGCCGCCGCATGAAAGCCGGAAGCGGGTCGCGTCAATGCCGTGAATTTCAATATTGTCCGCGCGGACATCCGCGTCTTTCGATTTTCCGAATGAAATTTTTTTCCCGGCAAAGCGCCCTGCCAGTTTGCGGACAAGCGAATCGTCCGCGTTATAGATCAGGGTTCCATCAGGAGAGAGTCCCGCAACCAGTTCTCCCTTGGCTTCGGCAATCCCTTCGAGCGACGTGAAAAATTCAAGGTGTACAGGAGCGACGTTTGTCAGAATGCCTGTTTCCGGCAGGGCGATGCGGCACATTTCGGCGATTTCTCCCGCCGCGCTCATCCCCATTTCAAAAATCCCGACTTCGTGGTCATTGCCGAGTCCGAGAAGCGCCAGCGGCAGGCCGAACAGATTGTTGTAGTTTCCCGGCGTCTGATACGCCCGGAACCGGGTTTTAATCAACTGGTACGCGAATTCCCGCGTGGTTGTTTTTCCGACGCTTCCGGTTACAGCCGCAAGCTTTCCATTCCACGCGAGCCTGACTGACCGAGCAAGCGCCTTGAGCGCTTCGTGCGTGTCGTTCACGCCGATGAGAACAAAATTTTCCGGCAATCCGCCGGGCGGAACGTAATCGCCGGACACGACGGCGCCCGGCGCTCCGCGTTCGGCCGCCGCGGCAATGAACTTATGCCCGTCCATGTGCCGGCCGCGTATGGCAAAAAATAATTCTCCCGGCGCGATAGTGCGCGAGTCGATTGAAACGCCTGTAAACACGACGCCGCGCTCGCCGCGCGAAACGGTTCCTTTTACGGCGGATTCAATTTTCCCAACGCTCAATTCAGTCATTTAATCAACGCTTCCCGGCCTTAAATTACCGAATGCTGACCACTGATCACTAACCACTGATCACTGCTCACCAGCCGCCGCAAGGCGGCCGGTGAGCAGTTCCAGTGCGACTTCGCGATCATCAAAAGGCAGTTTTTCGCCGCCTATGATCTGATATGTTTCATGCCCTTTTCCGGCGATAACAACGATGTCGTCTTTGCCTGCCATGTTTACCGCGTCCCTGATCGCGGAACGCCGGTCGGGATTTATCTGATAATCCGCAGATCCTTTTTTAAGTCCGGATTCTATTTCCTTTATGATTGCCGCCGGATCTTCGGAACGCGGGTTGTCGGAAGTAACTATCACCGTGTCGCAGAGCCGCGCGGCGATTTCTCCCATTAACGGGCGTTTTGCGCGGTCGCGGTCGCCGCCGCAGCCAAAAACGGCAATCAGTTTCCGGTGCGGAATCCGCTTCATTGTTTCCAGCAGATTTTCAAGCGAAGCTGGCGTGTGGGCGTAGTCAACGATCGTCAGGAAATCCTGTCCGCCGTCCACCCGCTCCATTCTGCCCGGAACTCCTGAAAGCGCTTCAATGCCCGCTTTGATTTGCTCTCCCGTTAATCCCAGGCTGAGAGCCGCGCCCGCCGCCGCCATGATGTTATAGGCGTTCGTTTGCCCGACCAGCCGGGAATGAAAAACGATTTCTCCCTTTGGTGTACCGAGCGTGAGATTGGTTCCGTCCAGACGGCTTTGCCAGTCCTTCACGTGAATATCCGCGGATGGCTGAAATCCGAAAGTCGTTACGGGAATATTAATTTCGCCGGCAAGCCTCCTGCCGTATGGGTCATCGGCGTTGATAACGGCGGTTTCGATTCCATTACCGTTTTCCGGAGTAAAGAG
>JAIRVC010000240.1 GCA_031254095.1 Acidobacteriota bacterium | reverse complement strand
CGACGCATCAGCCGATCGAGCATCTTGCTTCGCTCCGCGCGATTCCCGGGCTTATTGTGATTCGCCCTTCGGACGCCAATGAAACCGTCGCGGCCTGGCGCGTTGCCGTAGAAAATCGCGGCCGGCCGGCCGCGCTGGTTTTTACCCGTCAGGAAACGCCGGTTATTGACCGCGCGGTTTACGCGCCCGCCGACGGCCTGGAAAAAGGAGCGTACATTCTGGCGGATTCCGGCGATGGGAAACCTGAACTGATTCTGATCGCTTCCGGGTCGGAAGTCAGCCTGATTGTTGCCGCGCAAAAGCAGCTGGCCGGGGAGGGAATATCCGTAAGAACCGTTTCCATGCCCAGTTGGGAACTTTTTGACGAGCAGCCGGAGGAATACCGGAACGCCGTGCTTCCGCCTTCCGTTTCCGCCCGCCTTGTGGTGGAAGCGGGTATCTCACAGGGATGGAGCAAATATAGCGGAGACAAGGGAGACATTCTGTGTCTCGATCATTTCGGAGTTTCCGCTCCCGGCAGAGTGCTGTTTGAGAACTTCGGCTTTACCGCTGAAAACATCGCCGCCCGCGCGCGGAAACTGCTGTTGAAACCAGTGGCTAGTAGCTAGCGGCTAGTGGCGAGAACATCGCCGCCCGTGCGCGGAAACTGATTGGTAATGGTCTGTAGTAGTAAATTGAAATACGGAGGGACGCAATTATGACGGAATTTAAATATCAGGAACCGTTTCCGCTTTCCGGGGACGACACTTCATACCGGCTGCTGACGAAAGATTACGTAAGCGCCGCCGAATTTAACGGCGAAGAAATGCTCAAAATCGAACCGGAGGGACTGGCGTTTCTGGCGGCGGAGGCAATGAGGGACGTGTCGTTTTTGCTGCGCGCAAAACACAATGAGCAGGTCGCCCGTATTTTCAGCGATCCTGAGGCTTCGCCGAACGATCGCGGCGTCGCGATCGCCATGCTGCGCAACGCCGAAGTTTCCGCGAAATTCGAGCTTCCGTTCTGTCAGGATACCGGAACGGCCATCGTTATCGGAAAAAAAGGACAGAATGTCTGGACGGGCTGCAATGACGCGGAGTTCCTCTCGAAAGGCGTCTGGCGGACTTATACCGGCGAAGCCCTGCGTTACTCACAGACCATACCGCTTGACATGTATAAGGAAATCAACTCCGGAAACAACATGCCCGCTCAGGTTGATCTTTACGCCGCCGAGGGCGGCGAATACACGTTTTTATTTATCGCAAAAGGCGGCGGAAGCGCCAATAAGACGTACCTTTTTCAGGAAACCAAGGCGCTTTTAAATCCGGAAAGTCTTGAAAAATTTCTGATCGCCAAAATGAAGACGCTTGGCACCGCCGCCTGTCCGCCGTACCACCTGGCCTTTGCCATCGGCGGAACAAGCGCGGAAAGCACGCTGAAAACGGTAAAGCTGGCTTCGGCCGGTTATCTCGACAATCTGCCGGTAAGCGGAAACGAGGGCGGTCAGGCGTTCCGTGACCTCGAACTTGAGGCGAAACTGCAAAAGGCGGCGGAAACCTGCGGCCTCGGCGCGCAGTTCGGCGGCAAATATTTCGCGCATGACGTCCGCGTAGTCCGCCTGCCGCGCCACGGCGCGTCGTGCCCGGTCGGTATGGGTCTTTCCTGTTCGGCCGACCGCAACATCAAGGCTAAAATCAATAAGGACGGCATCTGGCTTGAGGAAATGGATCGCAATCCCGGCCGCCTGATTCCGGACATGTATCGCGGCAAACATACGCGCGGCATGGTAAAAATCAATCTGAACCAGCCGATGAAAAACATCCTTGCGGAGCTGACAAAGCATCCGGTCGCCACGCAGCTTTCACTTGACGGAACGATTGTCGTCGGGCGCGACATCGCCCACGCGAAATTCAAGGAACTGCTCGACGCGGGGAAGCCGCTGCCTGAATACCTGAAAAATCACCCGATTTACTACGCGGGGCCTGCAAAGACTCCTCCGGGCAAGCCGTCCGGTTCTTTCGGGCCGACAACCGCCGGGCGCATGGATTCATATGTCGATCTTTTGCAGAAAAACGGCGGTTCGCTGATTATGATCGCAAAAGGGAACCGTTCCCGCGAGGTTACGGACGCCTGCAAAAATCACGGCGGTTTTTACCTCGGCTCAATCGGCGGCCCTGCCGCTGTGCTTGCCGAAGAAAACATCAAAAAGGTCGAATGTATTGATTATCCGGAACTGGGAATGGAAGCGGTCTGGAAAATCGAGGTGGTTGATTTTCCCGCTTTCATACTTGTGGACGACAAGGGCAACGATTTTTTCAGCGGCCTGATGTAATATGTAAAAATTGCATATTACGGTTGACCGCCGCTTTTGCGCCATGTGCTTTAACGGCGGTTGAAAACGGGGGGGCGGCTGAAATGAAATGGACGCGCAATTTTTTTACAGCCGCGCTGCTCGTTCTGGGTTGCGCGGCGTTATTTCATCCCGCCGCGGCGCAAAACGCCGACGATGATGCTTCCGCCTCCGCCGTCGCGCGTTTCAACGTCGCAACCAATCTGGTGAAAGTTCCCATCAGCGTTTTCGATGAGCGGGGACTTATGACTGACCGCCTGCGGAAAGAAGACTTCCGGTTGTGGGAAGATCAGGCGCAGCAGGAAATCCGCAGTTTGGATTTGGATACCAGCTCCATTTCCGTACTGCTGTTGCTGGACACCAGTCCCAGCAGTAAATCGGAACTGGAAAAAATTAAATCCGCCGCCAGAAACTTCGTCGATAAACTTGGCAGGGACGACCGCGTTTCCATTATTACTTTTGACGAAAACGTAAACCTCATACTCGACTGGGCAGGCAAATCAAAAGCGAAAGACGCGCTCGGAAGAAGAGGCGGCATACAGACAGGTTTGCGTACAGCGCTTTATGACGCCATGTATCTTGCCGCAGTCGAACAGATGCGCGGCATTGACGAGCCTAAGGCGATTATCCTGCTGACGGACTGCGTCAACAACCACAGCCGTGTTAATTTTGAAGAAGCGGCGCTTGCCATAGCGCAATCACGGGCATCGTTTTACCTTATATCCAAAACCACCATGGTAAAGGAACAGGCCAGGCAGGTACGGCGCGTAGCGATTATAGAGGATATTTACAGAGAGATGTTCGGCGAGGAGATGAATTCCGTGAATGGTTTTTTTGACAGGCGTGAAAAGGAAATGACCGACCTGGCTTCGATCACCGGCGGCCGCGTCTTTTTCCCGGCGAACTACGATTCCATCCGGAATGTTTACGCGGAAATCGCGCGGGAATTGAAACATAAATACTACCTGACCTATGTTTCCAATCAGGAACTCATTCCCGATTCATGGCGCAGGATTGCCGTCGAATATCTGAGCCCCGCTTCCGAAGTCCTGTATCGCAGAGGCTATTACTATCTCCCCCAAACGACGCGCAGAGTCCTTGCTCCCGCTTTCGCGCGGCCAAGATAGTATCGTTGGTAATTGAATTTATAATTTGCGGTACAATTGCCTTTTGATGCGGAGAGAAACATGGCAAAGATTGAAGGATTTAGAATTCGTAATTTCAGAACTTTACGAGACGTTACGCTTGGCCGTCTATGGACGGCCGTAAAAGGTATAAATGGATTAACCCCCATGACGGCGGTTGTTGGAAAAAACGGCGCGGGCAAAAGTACGCTTTTTGATGCTTTCGGGTTCATGTCAGACTGTCTAAAGTCGGGTGTCGAGGAAGCCTGTGACCGGCGTAACGGCTTCGAACGCGTAGTATCGCAAGGAATTGACGAGCCAATCATGTTTGAAATTTACTATCGCGAAGATAGCAAAGCGCGGCCAATCACTTATGAAGTGTCATTTGCGCTGGACGAACACAGGCGCCCATATGTTAAGAGTGAACGCCTGCGCCAGCGCAGAAAGGGGCAGGACAAAGGTCGGCCGTTTTCTTTTTTGATTCTTGAAAACGGCCGCGGAGTAGTCTGGAAAGGTGAATATGAGGGTATAAAGGAAAAATCCGATCAAAACCTTGATGAATTGATGCGTGAAGAATCCAAAGAAAAAGAAACCGTAGAGTTGGACGATAATCGTAAGCTGGGTGTTGCCACGCTCGGCGCGTTAAAGCAGCATCCAAGAATTTCCCTGTTCAGGAAATTCATTGAGGGCTGGTATCTTTCGTATTTCACGCCCGACGCCGCCCGCAGCCTGCTGATGACCGGACCCCAAAAACACTTGAGCATACACGGTGATAATATCGGTAATGTTGTACAGTTCATGGAACGCGACCACCCGGAACGATTCAAAGAAATACTTAAAGATATTGCCGGTAAAATTCCGGGGGTTGATAAAATAGATACGGTTCCCATGCAGGATGGCCGGTTGCTGCTAAGGTTTAACGACAAAGGTTTCAAAGACGCATTTTCCGCTCAACAGATGTCGGACGGCACGCTGAAAATTTTTACGTATTTGCTATTACTTTCAGACCCGACGCCGCCGCCGTTTATTTGCATTGAAGAACCGGAAAACGGTCTATACCACAAGCTGCTTGAAACGCTTGCGGCTCAGTTTCGCGCCCATGTCACAAACGAAAAAAACAAATCCCAGATTTTTATTACCACTCATCAGCCATATTTTGTAAACGCATTGGAACCGAACGAAGTCTGGGTTCTGGAAAAGGGGGAAGACGGCTTCTCTAAGATTCACCGCGCAAGTGATAATTCGCTTATTCAAGGATTGGTGGGCGAAGGGCTGCCTCTGGGCGGCCTGTGGTACAGCGATTATCTTGAAGGGGCATAAGAATGCACTTTGAAATTCTTATCGAAGATCAATCCGCTGA
>JAIRVC010000233.1 GCA_031254095.1 Acidobacteriota bacterium | reverse complement strand
GCGTTGTCCTGATTTACAAGATCACCCATATTGAAAACTGGAGCGGTTTTGACGCTTGTATGCTGCTGGCATTTCGAGCAATCATCGTTTGGTTTGCCGCTTCGCTAATTTTGGGCCATTTAAATAAAAGAGGGTTCCTGATTTTACTTGGGTTTGTAATTTTAATGATCGTTATCAGCCTCATAAATGATATTTCGGAATAAGAACACCTGTTACGCAGGGATAGAACCATATATAAATGCGTGCTTGTGTGATTAGTAAACATCCTCCGGGAAACTCGGCGCGGTTCAGTGCCGAGTTTCAAGCCATGAGCTTTTCGGTTGTCAAAAAGTGAAATTTGCTTTAAGGAAAATCAGATTTCAGAACTCCGAGAACATTGCCAAGGCGCACCTTGGCTTCAAAGCGTACCGGCGCTTTGCGTTCGTCCGCCGAGAACCAGATGCGAAAATCTCCATCTTCGCGGAAAAGCCCTCCGCGCAGGGCGTCCGTCCTGGTTTTCCACGCGGCGAATTTTCCGGCCGGAGTTTCCACCTGCTCCTGATTTTCAATCCGCGCGCGAACTTCCAGCACCTTGTCGTCGTTGCCTACGATCAGATTTTTGGTATATCCTTTCGCCAAAGGGAGGGTGCTGAAGAAATAGAGCGTGGAGAACGGATCGCGCACACAGGGAGGCAAATCCGTTAAGGTTGCGTCTTTCTGCAACAGGGACGGGGTGACCGATTCGTCATACGCGCGGAAATTTAACCGGCGTTCATCCTGAAAATATTCCAGTTCAAGCAGGCGTTGGCGCTTTCCTTCACGTATTTTACTTATGCTCCCTTCGGCGCACAGCGTTTCCGGGTTGGAATAAAACAGGAATTCATCGTTTACTTCCATATTCGCCAGCCTCGCCAGTGTTCCGCTGGAACGCGCGTTTACAACTATTTTTACGGCGGGCTTCCCGCGATATTCATCAATCCCCTTAAAATTAAACGTCATTTCTCCGGCGTCCATCGCGGGAAGGAAAAACATGTACCAGGGCGGATCCCATTTGAGGGAATAAACCAATGTTTCTCCGGTAAACCTAGAAAAATCAGTTTTTACCGGAGGCGCGTCTTCATTTTTTTCAGCCGATTTGACCGTTATACCGGCCATGAACAGGCAGGTTGCGGCAAAGAGCGTGAATATGACAGATAATTTCAAAATTTTACTGCTCCAATCTTACTGGAATGCCTTGTGACGCCATATATTCCTTCACCTGGCGAATGCTGAACTCGCCGAAGTGAAAGACGCTTGCGGCCAGAACGGCGTCCGCTTCGCCCTCAAGTATGCCTTCGGCAAAATGCTCAAGCGTTCCCACGCCGCCGCTTGCAATGACCGGTATGTTTACCGCTCGCGCCACTTTGCGCGTAAGCGCGATGTCGTAGCCATCCTTTGATCCGTCGCGGTCCATACTTGTAAGCAATATCTCGCCCGCGCCGCGGCGGCCGGCTTCAATCGCCCATTCCACGACATCAATGCCTGTATCAAGGCGCCCGCCGTTAAGATAAACCGTCCACTTGTCGTCCGCGCCAGGCAATTGCCTTGCGTCTATGGCGCAGACAATTGCTCCGGAACCGAATTCCGCGGACGCGGCGGTTAAAAGGCCGGGATCGCGCACGGCGGCCGAGTTGACGCTTACCTTGTTTGCGCCCGCCTCGATCATCGCGCGAATATCTTCGACGCTTCTAAAACCTCCGCCGACAGCGAAGGGGATGCGGACTTCCTTACCGGCACGGGCAGCCATCTCGATGGTGGTCTGGCGTCCCTCATGCGTGGCGTTGATGTCGAGAAATACAACCTCGTCGGCGCCCGCCGCGTCATAGGCCGCGGCCAGTTCAACAGGGTCGCCCGCGTCGCGGAGATTCACAAATTTTACGCCTTTTACCACGCGGCCGTCTTTGACATCAAGGCATGGTATCACTCTCTTAATTGACATATTCATCCTTTTTATCTGCTGATCGCTGCCCGCTGACCTCAGCAAGGCGGCTTTGCAACCTCCTACGTTTTACCTAATGCCCTCAGCACCTTGTCGGGAGTAACCGGAGGCTCAATCCACCTGTCTATTGCGTTGGCGACGGCGCAGACCGGCAACATTGGCGCGTGCATGGCGTGGCTGATGCCGGAAGCGCCATATGCCGCGTTGCCCGACCTCGTTTCCACGCAGTCGGTTTCTATTGGCCCGAAATCCATGATCGTCGGCGTTTTGTACTCAAGCATGTTTGTGGTGAGTTTTACGCCGGTCGCCTTGTCAAGAATAAGCTCCTCCGACAAACCGCCCCTCTGACTGAAATACATCGCCTGGTGAAGCTGACCCTCGAACGAGGTCATGCGCAACACCTTGCCCGGATCGCAGACAACAACATATTTCAGGACTTCCACCGCGCCGGTTTCAGTATCAACCGCAACTTCGCAGAAGCTGGCGTTCATGACGTCAAGAATATGCCCACGCCTGTTCCATGTGGTTTCCGGGGGACGCCCGAAGAATGTTGCCGCGATGTCTTTATCGTGATCGTTAAATCCTTCGTCCGCTATGAATTTACCGAAGGGCTCCGCTCTGGAAGGATCTGACTTTACATAAACCATCGTGTCTTTGGTGTCGAGATCTTCCGGCCTAACCTTGAACTTCGGCGCGGCCAGTTCAAGCAGCGTTTTTTTGCAGGCTACGGCGGCTTCTTTCATAGCCCATGCTGAAGCCGTTGTGCCGTCGCTGCCGCCGCCGACCGGCGTAAAAAGCGCCGTGTTGTCGTAAAGCAGAATAACGTCTTCAACTTTCGCGCCAATCTCCTCGGCGACTACCAGCGCGCAGGCGTCGGCGGCGTAAACGCCCATCCATGGTCCCTTGAGCGGAACGTAAACTTTATTGTCCCCTTGAATCGTAACGGTGGCGGTGTAAGGCGCCATCGCGTGCCTTGGCGACTGGGCGTAGCGGAAACTCAGGCCGTGCATCCTGCCGTCGGGCAGCCTTTTTGTTCCCGACCTGTGCCACTGCCAGTTCATCAGCTTCCTGCCTTTTTCAATGCACTCAACAAGGCCGGGAGGAACGCCGCGGTCGTCCTGTCCCGACGGG
>JAIRVC010000168.1 GCA_031254095.1 Acidobacteriota bacterium | reverse complement strand
CGTTTTCATTAACGTAGTAAAAAACAAGATATGAAGCCACGACCAGTGCGCGGAACTCAAAAGGCGCGGTATCAAGCCCTGCGGATTGATAAACGGAATGTGCGTATGGAAACGTGTCCAGTGATTTAACGGCTTGATCTATTTTTTCAAGCAGATTAACCGCCGCCTGCGGAGCCGCTAAATCCACGGCTATATAGGTAAAAATCTCGGCCAAATCACGGTCGGCGGCGGGAAGGTATTCGATTTTATACTTTTTTTGAGGCATTTCTTATAATTTCCCGCATGTGCGCCATTACTTCTTCATGGGTAAGGCGTTTATCCGTATTCATTGCTTCGTCGCGGGCTTCCAGTAACTTGATGTCCACATCGTGCGTGAATTTCCGCGCCCTATAGTCGTCAATGCTCATGACAACCATGTCTCCATAACCGTTTTTGGTCAAAAACACGGGTTCTTTGTCCTCATGTACAATCCGGGAAATGTCGGTGAATCTGTTCCTTAAATCTGATATGGGTCTGATTTGCGGCATGTTTCATACCTCCAAAAAGTATTACAACTTATTCTATCATAATTATGATAACAGCCTAGGAAAATCTGCCGGAAATACAGGCGCGCGCAAAAAAGTGGTATATTTTTCTGATGCAATGAGAGGTGTCCGTGATGGATGAGGAAAAACGGAAAATAAGACGCAGGGAATTTTTTGGCGCGGGCGGCGCGATGCTGCTGGGTGGCGCGGCGAACGCGGCTTTTCCCGCGGCGAATGATGCGCCAAATGCCGGGAACGCGCCCGCCAAATGGGATGAAACGTGTGATGTGGTCGTTGTCGGCACCGGCTTTGCTGGTCTCGCCGCCGCGTTTGAGGCGCGCGGGCGCGGCGCGGACGTGCTGGTCATCGATAAAATGCCGGTTTACGGCGGCAACTCCATTGTCAATGGCGGCGATTTTGCCGCTCCGGGCAACATTTTTCAGAAGGAATCCGGGATTGAAGATTCGCCGGATCTGATGCTGAAGGACATGCTCGCGGCAGGACTTAATCTTAATCATCCGGATTTGGCGCGCATGGTTTGCCTTCACGCCGGCGAAGCGCTGGAATGGGCGCAAACCGTAATCGGCGCGAAGTTTACCCGCCTTAATTTCCACGGAGGCCATTCGGTCAAGCGTTCCGTCCAGACTGTGAATCAGTCAGGATCGGAACTGGTGAATAAACTGCTGACAAAGGTGCTGGAATCGGGCGTCAAGGTTGAAACGCGCGTTAAAATGACGCGCCTGTTTGCCGGAAAAGACGGCCGGATCGCCGGCATGGAGGTTCGCAGGGGCTACAAATGGCCGATCGATGCTTCCGGAACGCCGGCGACAATCAAGGCAAACCGGGCGGTGGTTCTTGCTTCGGGCGGCTTCTCCCGCGACGCGGCGTTGCGGCAGGCGCACGATCCAAGGCTTGCGCCGGAACTGGAATCCACCAACCATCCCGGCGCGACAGGCGAAGCGTTGCTCGAAGCCTGCCGCGCCGGGGCGATGAGCGTCCATATGGACTGGATTCAGCTTGGCCCCTGGACAAGTCCCGATGAACCGGGATTCGGCTATACGCCGCAGGTTTGCGAACGCATTGTGGGTTACGGCCTTATGGTCGATCCCGCGACGGGCAAACGCTTTTTCAAGGAAACGGGAAACCGTAAAGAACGCGCCGATGCAATCATCGCTCTTGGTCATCCCGCCGTTATTTTTGGCGATACATACGCCGTTGAAAGCCAGGTGGAACCGCGAGGGCTTCAAAAGGCTATGGAAACGGGCGCTGTCCGGCGCTTCGATACGCTTGAAGAACTTGCCGGTGCTTACGGTATTCCCGCAAAGCCTTTCCTTGAAGAAATCGCCCGCTGGAACGGGTTTGTGGATAAAAAGAAAGATCCGGATTTCGACTGCATGATTTTCCCGGACGCGCGACCGACGGCAAAAGCGCCTTATTACGCCATGCGCCTGTGGCCCAGGGTTCATCACACTATGGGAGGTTTGCTCATAAACACGCAAGCCCAAGTGATTGGCCTTGATATGAAACCGATTCCCGGACTTTACGCCGCGGGCGAAGTTGCGGGCGGAATCCACGGGGCTGTCCGGCTGGGCAGCGTGGCGATGGCCGACTGTGTGATTTTCGGACGTATTGCCGGGCGGAACGCGGGCGGCAATGCGGCGATCAGTAGTCAGTGATCGAGTGGCCAGAAAAAGGATTGTCGTTATGATCGTATTATTAAAGCGTTTGTGTTTTGTGGCGTTGCTTCCCATGGCGCTCGCGGCGTTGATGACATTATTCGCGTCGGAACAACCGGCGCCCGCGCCGTCCGCCGGTTTATATACCGCCGATTTGCATAAAGACAGGGGCGTCAGTTGCGAGGGATGCCACGGGACAGTGGAAACCAAAACGTTTGTTCCGGCGGAACGCTGTCTCGCCTGCCACGGCGGCAGGGCAGATCTGGTGAAAAAGACGGCGGCGGTAAAACCTGAAAATCCCCACGACTCCCCGCACTGGGGCGGCCGCATGGAATGCGATGTCTGTCATCGCCAGCATGAAAAAACCGTGGACTGGTGTTCGCACTGCCACGCCTTCAATTTCAAAGTGCCCTGAAGCCTTGCCTTGTAGCCATGC
>JAIRVC010000148.1 GCA_031254095.1 Acidobacteriota bacterium | reverse complement strand
GTGGAAATATTGTCTTCGCCGGAAAAAGCGTTTTGAAAATATATATTTCTTTCATACTGCGCGTCGGAACAGACATGCCGGCCGTAATCGGCTACAATTCCGTCATGGTCCAATACCGTCAGCGATAAAAATTGCGGGAATTCTTCAATTTGCGCGGCCATTATCACGTTCATTTCTTCTGTTGAACGGGCTTTCAGGATGCGTTCGGCAACCGTGGCGGCATCGGCTTCCAATAATTTGATCTGCTTTGAAACCAGCCTGTCGGCAATGTCCAAAGCCAGCGTTAACTCCTGTTCCATTGCCGTAATCATGTTTTTGCTCGTAAAATTCAGGCTTAATAAAAAGCTTGCCGCCGTGAAGGCGGTAATAATCGCCATGATGGTTAAAGCCGCTTTAACGCGTACAGGCATGGAATTCCCCTTTCATGCGCATATGGAATTTGCAATTACTTTTTCCTTAGGGAAACACTGATTAATTGTCTGCGCAGGCGAATTACTTCGTTGCGCGGTGCTCGTAACCTCAACATATTTCTGTATATGCCTCGGTTCCTGCGCTCCGTGCGCCTCGTACTTCATCCCGCTCAGGCAATTAATCAGCGTTTCCTTAGAGGTTCTTTTATATGCTTCGAGACTTTCTCTCTCAATATGTCCTTATTGAACGGCTTCACAATGTAATCGCTTGCGCCAAGGCCGATTGCGGCGGCAATATGATCCATCGTGTCCTCGGATGTCAGGAAAATAATTGGAGTTGTCTTATACTTCTCGTAACCGCGAATTATGGAGATCAGCTCAAATCCGTTCAATTCAGGCATTTGATAATCAAGAAGGAATAAGTCGGGAGTTACCTGTTTCAAAACGTTTTCGAGCATGGCCGGTTTCGGCAGCTTAAATACCTTGTATTCGTCTCCCAGCACTGCCGCTACGGCCGCCAGAATGTCGGGCGAATCGTCAACGGCAAGAATCAGTGGTTTACGGTTTGCGTTCGCTTCATAAAGATAATCGAGGCGTTCTTTCGGCGTTTTCGTTTCGGCATTTTCGCCTCCCGGTAAATCGTCCTGTTTTTCCGCCGCTTTTGTGGATTCGATCTTATAGGTAAAAGATTCCGTGCTTTTTTCCATAAGTCAACGCTCCTCAAATAACCACAGGAAATAATAAACTGTTTTACCGCAGCAGGTTGATTTCAATTTCGCGTATGTCGCCGAACGACTCAACCAGATATTGCTTGAGCCGCGCGACCAGCTTCTTTTCCGCAACCCGGACGGCTTCGCGCGTAACGCCGTAGCGGTCGGCGATCTGCTGCAGCGTTTCCGGTTCGTCGGAGACAAGCCTGCGGGTCATGATCTCACGGTCGCGCTCCGAAAGCGCCGCGGTGAAATCCGCGAGCTTCTTTTCCAGCAATTCCCGAAATTCTCCCTGCGCGATTTTTTCATCGACGCCCTGTTCCATCAGCCGCAGAGTGTCTATATAGCGCGAGTCGCCGTCTTCTCCCAACGGCGCGTCCAGCGAAATATCGGCGCCGGTCATTCCCCGTTCGACTTCCATCAGCTCGCGTTCGTCAACGCCGAGGTTCTCCGCCAGTTGCTTGTAGGTGGGAACTATTCCTCTGGCTTCAAGCTCGCGTTTTTCACGATTGAGGTTCATAAGGATTTTCCGCCGGGCGTTGGTTGTCCCGATCTTGACCATACGGGAGTTGTCCAGCAAGAATTTTAGAATGTAAGCCTTGATCCACCAGACGGCGTAGGTCTGAAGGCGCGCGCCCCGTTCCGGGTCGAACCGTTCGACGGCCTGCAGCAGCCCAAGATTTCCTTCCTGAATCAAATCAAGAATGTTTCGATAAACCTTCTGGTAAATCATGGCTATTCTGACCACCAGTTTCAGATGGGACGTCACAAGACGGTACGCCGCTTCTCTGTCGCCCGTCCGGCGGTAATTTTCCGCCAATTCACGCTCCTCTTCGCGGCCGAGCGGCGCGAACTTGCCGATTTCCGCCATGTACGCGCGCAAAGGATCATAATGGGCGATCTCCAGGCGACCGTACTCTTCTGTTTCAGACGCGGCCAAGCCTTCCGGACTTTCGGCCGGACTTTCTTCATCGGCAAAGATTTCGATGTTTTCAGAATCCACGCCGGATTCTTCGTCTGTCTCCACGGTCGTTAAATCCGGTTCAATCATGAAACTTATTATAGCGTCATACGCAGGTTAAATTAACCACGATGTTTCACTTAGATCAGGGAATATTTCCCCGATTTAAGCCGGGAAATTTTCCCCGGTTGTTAATTCAGCTCTAATTGTGTTTTTATAACTCCTTATTAATCTATGTGATACGATTAACCAAGTATTGGCACGACAATTGCTTAATAAGAAAACGCAGGTTGATTCGGTTCCGTAGGACGGAAAATACCGGCGGATTTACGGAATTTTAAAATTGGAAACACTGATTAATTGCCTGCGCGGGATGAAGCGCAAGGCGCACGGAGCGCAGGAACCGAGGCATATACAGAAATATGTTGAGGTTACGAGCACCGCGCCGCCGTAAACAATTTGGCGATTCGCCCGCACAGGCAATTAATCAGCGTTTCCATTATGGAGGCTCAAATGAAAAAGACATATAAAAACATGACCTTAGCGCTTTGCGCGCTTTCGCTGGCGTTTGCCTTGACAGCGCCGGTATACGCCCAGGAAATTAGCGCTTTGTCGGTGCCGGCCGGGCAGAAGATGAACATTGAAGGCGTTATTTTAAGCGTAGACGCTGAAATACTGACGGTGCGCACATTCGGCAACGCCGTTTACAGAGTTTCCGTCTCCAGCGGCACGGACGTCAAGGAGAGAAAAAGCAATTTCCTTCGCGGCGCGAAAAAATACTCCGCCATCGATCTTGTTCCCGGTTTGCAGGTGGAAGCAAAAGGTCTGGGTATGAATTCCGGCGTTCTCGCCGCCAGTGAAGTTCGTTTCAGGAACGACGACCACATCGTCGCCCAGGCAATGGACACACGCGTGGTTCCGGTTGAAAAAGATCTCCGCGACACGCAGGTAAGGCTGGGAGCGACTGAGAAAAACGCCGAGCGGCTTTCCGGGCAGATTCAGGAACTTACCGCGATAACCGATCTCGTCCGCAATGACGCCAGAGCCGCGCAGACGACGGCGGATGCCGCTATTGCGGCGGCGGCCGGCGCGCAGTCCACGGCCGACAACGCTCATGTGGGCGTGCGCACCACTAACGAGCGAATCGGATTGATTGACGACTACGAGATGACAGCCCTGGCTACGGTTTATTTCAAGGTGGGCAGCGCCGTAATCGCCGCTGAATACCGGACTGAACTGAATCGGTTTGCGGAACAAATCCGCTCCGAAAAAGGCTACATTATTGAAGTCGCCGGTTTTGCCTCATCCGACGGAGACACGAACGCCAACCGGCGGTTGAGCCAGCAGCGGGCAGACGCCGTGATTCAGCATCTGGCTGAAAACTACATGATTCCCATGCGCCGTTTTGTCACGCCGATGGGATACGGCGAAAGCAATCCGGTCGGCGACAACAAAACCCGTGAGGGCAGAGAGGAAAACCGGCGCGTTGAAGTCAGGCTCCTGATCAACAAAGGGCTGACTGCCACAGGCGTTGACGCCGGCGGAGCTCCGGTCCAGACCGGCCAGTTGCGGTAAATACTAATTCAATGTTCAGGAAGCCCGCGGAGTGATAAGCTGAAAGCTATGAAAATCGCATACCTCCGCGGGCTTTATCTTGTTTCCTGCTTTTTATTTTTCCTGCCTTATCTCGCCGCGCAAGACTTTGAGGCCGTGGCGGCGGACACGGACGATCCGTATTTCAGTGGCAGCGTTATCCGCGTCAATTCCAGCCTGGTTTCGGTTCCCGTCGCGGCAACAGACGCTTCCGGACGCGAAGTAATTGATCTGCGGATTGAGGATTTTCGCCTTGCCGAAGACGGCCGGCAGGCGGAAATATCGCGGCTTCTGGAATCTTCCAACCTGAATATGACGCTGCTTTTTGACATTTCCGGCAGCGTTAGTTACAACTTTGAATTTGAGCAGAACGCGGCGATCGAATTTCTGAAAAGAATCTGGAAAGAGGGAGACGCCGTTACAATTATTTCTTTCGACGAACAGCCGGAAGTCAGGCTGAAGAACGGCGACAATCTGCAGGAAGCCATGTGGACGTTGCGGCAGTTAAAGCCGACGGGAAGAACCACCTCGTTTTTCGACGCCTTGATACTGGCGGCTCAGCTTATTGAACACTCGGAAGAAACCCGGCAGGCGATAATCGTCATTTCGGACGGCGCCGACAATACAAGCAAAAACAGCTTTGCCTCGGCGCTTATGGAAATGCAGCGGCGGAATTCGGTCTTTTATGCCATAAATCCCAGCGGCGCCGCGGTTGTCCGC
Organism: Acidobacteriota bacterium; assembly: GCA_031254095.1. Taxonomy (GTDB): domain Bacteria; phylum Acidobacteriota; class UBA6911; order UBA6911; family UBA6911; genus UBA6911. The sequence goes on along the minus strand of JAIRVC010000148.1, from coordinate 1,256 downwards.
CTGAACAAGGGAAGCGGCAAGGGGCAGGAAAATCTTGAGGCGTTCGCAAAAGCCACGGGTGGTGGCGTATTCGTATCGGACAATACGGGCGACCTGGAAAATATCTTCAGCAAAATAGTGCTGGAACTTCGCGCGCAATATCTGCTGCTCTATTATTCTTTAATCCAGGGCATGGACGGAAAATTTCATACGATAGAAGTTTCAATTCCCGGCCGCCCGGAATTAAACATCCGCGCGCGGCCGGGCTTTCTCGCCGTTCCCCGTTGACCTGGATGTTTCATTCCAGACACAGGAGTTTGCGCGCGTTTTCGCCGAGGATTTTCCGCGTATCTTCTTCATTTTGTCCCCAGAGGGCGACCATTCGCGCGTGCTCGCCGATACCCATCCACGGCGAGTCGCTGCCCAGCAGTATTTTGTCCGCGCCATGCACATTCACCAGCTCCGCCGCAAGCGGCCGGGGCATAGTGCCGTACGTATAAGCCGTGTCCAGATATACATCCCTGCCGGCCAGATGTTTCAAAACATCTTCCCACAGCATGTAGCCGCCCATGTGCGCCAGCACGACCGGGCTTGAGAACGCCGGCAATATGGCGGAGAACTGTTCCGGTGAACAATAAGCGCATCCGCGGTAACGCAAGTCCATTCCCGCGTGAAATACGCAAATAAGCCCCAAACGGCTGATTTTTTCGTAAATGGGTATTAGCCTATCTTCCGTGACGCAGAAGCCCTGGTTTTCCGGGTGAAACTTTACGCCTTTCAGTCCTGCTTCCGCGATACGCGCGAGTTCATCGAGCGCATCCGGCGCGGCGGGATGAACCGAACCGAAAGGGATCAACTCATCGTATGCCGTCAGGGATTGGGCAAAGTCATTCACAGCGCGCATGTTCTGCGGACTGGTCGCGATGTTGAGCGCCACCGCCTTGTCCACATCCACGCGGCGCAGTTCTGAAATCAGCACGTCTACGCTCGCCTCAATGTGCGGGCCGAGCATTCCGCAAGCCGCCGCCATGGACGACACCGCGCGTTCGGCGATGCGATCCGGGAACACATGGGTATGAAAATCAATGATCATCTTTATGTGAACAGCCCTGTTTTTTGTATCAATTTTTCGGCTTGCCCGCCGCAAGCAGCTTCAGGCAATGTACGAAAACCATTAATTTTACTGCGGAATTTGGCAAGATGCCACCTCAGTGTCTAAAGTTTTTCAGGTATGGGACGATGAAGGAAAAACGCGGATATTTAAATTTAAGCTTTTA
>JAIRVC010000144.1 GCA_031254095.1 Acidobacteriota bacterium | reverse complement strand
CTGAGCATCAACGGGGCCGGCAAGGCGCTGAAACAAAGAGCCGACTATAAGAAAGAGGTCATGAGAGTCAAGGCCGGCGTCGCGGTGAGTGTCATTAACGAAACGGCTCTGAATACGGCTAAAGGTAAATCGGAGAATGCGGATAATCTCGCGGCGGCGCGGAAAGAGGCGTTTGAAGACAAAACGAACACCGCCACTACCCCAATCGTCTACAATAAAGACCACGCCAAGGTAGGACACCCGCTGGTCCCCGCGACTGGTCCGGAACTATACGGCGAGACGCTGGCGCTCTGGACCGCCGCGACCCAGAAGAAGGCCGCGACCGCGCCGCAGTTCTACGAAATCGCCCGGCGCGCCATCATGCCGGAGGTCATCCAGCCGACGTTTACCAACACGACCGTCAAGATCAACACCAAGACCTACGAGGTCTACAATAAAGACAAGAAGACATGGGGAACCAGCGTCCCCAAGCCGAGCGCGAACACTACCCTCGAAATCCGCGCCAAGGCCACCGCCAAGGCCGGTAAAGAGAATAACACCACCTTCGCAGCCTCCAAGGCCGGAACGCTCGTGATTACGTGGGGCGAGGTCGACACGGAGAAGAAGACGATGGGCGTCGTGGACGCTTATATTGAGACAGCAAGAAACAGTGCAGGGGACTTGGTCGATTATAAAGGTGTGGTACGAGGACGGCCTACCGGCACTACCGGTCCCGCCATAGGCGATCCTACTGTTGACGGGAGCCCGCTCGTCAGCCCCAAACCGCCTCCGATCAGAGTCACAGAAGGAAATAACCCGATTACACTGACCTTTGATGTCGGCGGGCTGCACGAAAATGATAACTTTAATTATTATGATCCTGCACCGCCGTCCCCCACGGAGACTCCTTCTCCCCCCCCCACGGCAGCGCCAGGTGAAATCTTGATCCTCCCTAAAGTCGAGGCAGCTAAGGGCTCCAGCACGAGCAGTGTTGAGATTTTGAGTATGGTGAAAAGCGGAAATAGGATCACGATGGAAGTCAAGCCGATAGCGGCCGGCACTGTCTTCGTGGGGCTTGAGGTCCAGTTCGGCAAAGACGAAGCCGATAAACTCAACACCAGCAATCCTCCCGAAAACATAGCAGACAAGACTGCGGTCGAAGCTGCGAAGTACTACATCAAAGACCTCTCCGGAGGCCGGAGTGTACGGTTCGTGATAGAGCCGCTTAAGGGTACGTTTGAGATACGGGAGGTAAATCATGCCACAGCATCCCCGGCTTCTGAGGTAAAGACAAAAGTCAACCGGATGGCCAAAGGTACGACAAGCATTATCAGTGCTGCCGCCAGCGGCAATCTCGGCGAACTGTCCATCAGCCAGAACGGAGATCTGAGGGTGTCGTCTTTGGTTGGGATCAATAGTGATACGACAAGCGTAGGACCCCTTTCGGGCGCGACATATTATACGACCGCCAGTTCACTTGCTGACATTCGGGCAGATAAAGCAGAATTGAGTTCACCTATTATTAGTACTGGTGTAATTCCTGTCGTGCATGGGCAGCACCTGATTATCGATCTGCCATACAATTCCGCAGTTATTCGGTATGTATTCGCCCTGAAAGATGACGTGCGGCCGTTTATCACAGGAGCGAGTTACGGCAGCAGCACAATAACGGTTACATTTAGTGAACCGTTGAAAGAGAATTCAAGTGTAGATGGGTTCGATATTCAGAACAAAGATGGTGATGTCCTTACACTGCCGAATGGGACAACAGAAAATGGAGCTAATAGCAATCAGGTTACTATTAGCGCGCAAACGGAACCTGGTTGGGATTGGAGTGCTCCACAAATCCTCCATTACGTTGTAACGGCGGGAGCTACAAGATTGCAGGATCAAAGCACAGTCAGTACGAATACGGTACCCGACACGCAAGCGTATATCGGCAGTTCTGACAATATGGTTTTGCAATCCATTACATTCAGCAACGGCATGGACGGAATGCCTGTAACATTTGCTGTTCCGCCGACAATTACATTTCCTACTGCTCCTGCCACTGCTGATTCATATGTCGAAGACATCGTCTATGTACCGCTAGGCGACGGCGCTTCAACGATCACGTTAATGTCGAGTACCACAGTAGGGTACTCAAGGCAATCAAGACCCCTAGCTACCGCACCCAGTTATACCACCGCAAGCGGCGCATTTACGATTACGCTGGAAGCAGGCAATTATCTTTATGTGAGGGTTGGTACTGGTGAGCACTATTGCTTCTATATCAGCCGCAAGGCTAGGGCTAGCGGCAGCGGCGCCAGTTTTAGCAACGCCAACATTCGTAGTATAGGCAATGATAAGTATACACTTACTGTCCAGCTTAACGGCGCTCCTATCGGACCTCTTAAGCCAGGATTCTTTACAGTTGACGCCGCCGAAGTGACAGGGGTAAAGTTTGTAGATGGAACATTAACCCTCTCCCTGACGAGCAATCAAGACCTGAATTACCATGCTACCAATAAGTTGAGGCTAACCTACAAAGGAGGAGGGAACATCTTAGGGCCGAATGGCGTTAGAGCTAATAACATTAGCTTCGATGTTCCCATGACTGGCCTCCCCGCCACCCCCCCCCCAAACGATTAAACACACCCACCCCGACACCCAACACCAGCAGGCGCCCATAGCGGCGCCTGCTGCCGCCAGCGCCTAAAGTTCCCCCGCGATTCTTTCGATATAACATACATCAAGGAATAATTCCCCGGCAAAGGAGTGCATACACATGGCAACGGTACAAAATACGACACGCATTACGGGCCTGTTCTCCGGCATGGACACCGATCTCCTGGTCAAGGGGATGATGACCAGCCAGCAGATGAAGCTCGATAAGCTGATCCGCAGCAAAACCCGCTCGGAATGGAAGCAGGAGACGCTGACCGACTTCAACAATCAGATCCGTCAGTTCGTCGATAATTTCGGCAGTATATTGGGGAAAAACAACCTCATGTCCAAAACCTCCTACGTGAGCTTCAACACGGAAATGGCGACGAACACAACGGCTTTTTCCGTTAAGGGCGGCATTGGGGCCAAAACGGGCGCTTACAGCCTGCGCGTCGACCAGGTGGCCACAGCCGCCTCCACGGTCAGCCAGCGCGTCACCAACCGGCAGGGCGGCCTGACCACGGCGGAGCTGGGCCAGTCCCTCAACAGCCTGGCCGGCCTGGCCGGAGGCCGCTTGAATCATAGCAGCAGCGATGAGTTCAGCTTCAACATCAACGGACAGGATTTTACCTTTAGATACGGCGACAGCCTGAATAAGATCATGGATACCGTCAACAAGTCCAATGCCGGCGTAACCATGAGCTATTCGCAGATCACCGACTCCATCAGCATCATCAACAACGTCACCGGCGCGTCGAGCGGGATTACCAACCCCGGCGAAGCCCCTGTCAAGCCCGAGTTCACCCTCAACGAACCGAGCCGGACCAGTTTTACCGGTCCTACCGCCGAGGACGATTTCAACGCGGAGCTGAGCGATTACAACCGCCAGCGCACCGCCTATGAGAGAGATCTGGCCGATTACAACATCGACCTGAAAGAGTACAACCAGCGCCTGACCGCCTACAACGAGGATTCCAAGCGCGGCCTGACCATCGAGGATTCCGACAATTTCCTCGCGTTCTTCGGATTCGGCGATATCACGCAGGGCCAAGACGCGGTCGTGTCCGTCAACGGCGGCCCGGCGATGAGCTTTAGCTCCAACCAGTTCACGCTGGACGGCCTGGAATTCAGCCTGACCCACGCCACGAAGGGCGAGGCATTCGAGTTTTCGGTCAACCAGAGCTCCCAAGCCGCCGTGGACAACATCAAGACGTTTGTGGAGGAGTTCAACAAGCTGGTCAAAACCTTCTATGACGCGTATACTGAGAAGAAGACCTACGGCTTTGAGCCGCTGACCGACGATATGAGGAAGGAACTGTCCGATAAAGAAGCCGAGGATTGGGATAACAAGGCCAGAGCCGGCCTGATGGCCCGCGACACCCGCATGGGCAGGATGCTCAACGAGCTGCGCGGACTGCTCAGCCAGTCGCTGGGCGGCGAGGGAACGCTGGCCTCCATCGGCATCAGCGTGAACGGCTACAAGGCCGGAGAAGCGTGGCAGCTGACCGTCGACGAGGAAAAGCTGGGCAAGGCCCTTGAGACCAACGTCGACGCCGTATTCAACATCCTGGGCGCTACGGAGCGGTCCGGCTCCAGCGGGTTTGTCAGTCAAGTGAGCAAGGCTATGGACAGCTACGTCGCGTCTACGAAGTCGGCGGACCTCCAAAATCTGACCACGAGCATCAGCGCCTACAGCCGCCGCATCAAGGAGCAGGAGACCAAAATGTTCACGATGAGCGAGAAATATTACGTGCAGTACGCGAAGATGGAAGCCGCGCTCAGCGAGATGCAGTCGCAGACCAACCAGTTGATGGGACTGTTCGGTACGTCGCAGCAGCAATAAAGGCAGCCGCAAAACGAGGGAGGGACCCATACATATGCTTGCTTCTTATGCCAACGCCGGAACCCAGTACAATCAGTACCGCCAGCAGAGCGCGATGACCGCCGCTCCCGGCGAGCTGACCCTGATGCTGTACGACGGCTGCATCAAAGATTTGAAACTGGCCCGGATGTACATTGAGGAAAAGGATCTTCATCTGGCCAATGAGAATTCCAAGAAAGCGCAAGCGATCCTGGACGAGCTGATGCGCACTCTGGATATGCAGTACCCAATCGCCGCGCAGATGATGAACCTGTACGAGTTTATCTTCGGCCTGGTCGTCCAGAGCAACGTCAAGAAGGACGTCGGGATGATCGACACGGCGCTGGAGCTAATCATCGAACTGCGCGACGCCTGGCAGCAGGCCATCCGCCTGAACCGCCAGCGCGCAGGCGCGGCGGCCAGCCAGGTTTGACGCCGGAACTATGCAATAACAGCGGGTGAACGCGTTTCGCCCGCTGTTTCACAATGGAAAGGGGAAACATCGTGATAGAGGTAACGGAGCTTCGTGAGGTCCTGAAAAAACGCAACGGCTTACTGGAACAGGTATTGGACATCACGCGCAAGCAGCCCGCCCTGATCGAGGCAGAGGAGACGGATCAGCTGCTGCAAAACATCGCCCTGCGGCAAAACCTCCTTGACGAGCTGGCAGCGCTGATGGAGGGGCTGCCCGAGGAAAACCGCCGCGCCCGCGACCCGGAATGCTCCGCGCTGGACCGGACAAGCCACGAGATCTACGCGATGATCGCCGAGCAGGATAAAACCAACGAGAACGCCGCGCAAGCGCGCCTGGACGACATCAAAACGCGTCTGCGCGCCGTCCGCGACGGGAAGACCGCCTTCACGGCGTATGAAAAAGCCGGAGGCGACCCCGGCGCGACCTATTTTGATAAAAAGCGGTAATGAAGATCAACGACTTGACGACATTGGGCAACCTTGTCCGTACGGGCGGGACGCCGCCGGCGCGCGCGTCGGCAAGCTCCGTCCCCGCCGCGTCCTTCCGCGAGACCATGCAGGGCGTCAACCAACAGAACGCCGAGCAGGCCCTGGCCGAGCTGAGCCAGCGCATCGCGCAGCAGGGCGATATCCTGGGGCGGCGCTGCGACATCCTGGAGATGAAACGCTTTAAGGAAATGGTGACCGAATATGTCGGCGAGGCCGTCCGCTTTATGTACGAGTTCAAAAAGCAGAGCACCTTCGACGCGCGCGGGCGCCACCGGCTGTACGCGATGATCAAGACGATCAACGAAAAACTGGAAAAAATGACCCAAGACGTACTCCGCGGCCAGGTCGACAATTTAGAGCTGATGCAGGCCATCGACGACGTACGCGGGATGCTGATCGACATATTTGTATGAGCGGTTGGCGCGGTTTACACGACCTGAAAAACTATATGTAGGGGGGGGTCTAAGCAGCACGCTTTATGATATGCTGTAAATCATGAGAAAGCCAACAATAGATGAAGGACGCCGCTGCTCCTTATGCGGATGCGCTTTTTATTTTTATGATAGCACTCCTATTTATTTTAATGTGTTTTGATGTTCCTTATACCAGCTGACATATTCCCATGCCGCTTGACCCAATGCAGCCGCGTCGTTTGTATATTCATTAGAATTATTGGTTTCTATTATATCCGTGACTTGTAAGTCAAACAAAGTCGAGAGAACAACACACACGTTATGATATACCCCCGCAGTGTTGGAATGGCGGTCATGGTCGTCTTCAAACAGCGATATATCCGGGACTTTCTCATATGCGTAAACTCGCGCCTGACCGGCATTAGCAAAGACAGCATCAAAACTTTTCGCGAATACTTCTGATATAATTGCCTCCCATTGACGCAAGTAGGCATCCGGCTTAATCTTTCCGTCTGTATCAACAAAGGATTGCCGTCCGTCACCGGCATAGAAAAGTACGGGAGCGGTCCCTTTTTCTTTTGCGGCGTTGAACAAAATTTTCAAATCTTCGAGTTCATATAAATAATTTTTAACCAATAAAAAATCATATTTATTAACCTTTATGGCGTCCAAAGCTCTAGCCATTAGTGAAGCAAGACTGGCGCCGGGGGCGGCGATTGTCGTACATTTCAGGTTAATGCCATACTCGCCCGCAATTGCTTCAAGCGGATTGCTCATTGGGTAGATAAAACTGTTTCCAACGACAAGCATTGAATAAGAATCCCCATTAAATTTAGGAAAGGAAAGAGGTTTTATATCCGCGTCTTCGGCTAAATTCAATATCAGCTTTGCTTGTTTATTGTAAACATAATTTTTGAATGATTGAGCGTCCGTAAAAGATTGGAACAACAACAAGTCGTTAGTGCGAATATAATCGGCGATGGATTGAACGTCTGCAAAAGTGTGATTCGTAATCGCATCGTCGCTCAAACCAGTATGGATGAGTGGCGGGATTTCAATAATGTTGACGTGCTCATGGATGTAAAATTTTTCCCAGAGCCTGTCATATAGAAAGTTTGAGCGCAAGTAAATCTCGACTATTTCTTTCTCAGTCGGCGTGGATGTTTCCGTGACCCATGAAATATCCATACCAGTATTTTCTAGCAAATAAAAATCTGCATATGTGGTTTCAATTTTCTGATATTTCGCGATAGACGCGGCTATATCGGCATAAGAGTAGTTAAAGTCAGCTGTGAACGACTTGCCGGCTGCTGTGCTTGCTTCTTCGCTTGTCATATACGGGAACGCCGCCGTATATCCATCCGGTACGTTAATAGTCACGCGAAGATTAAACGGCTTTCCTTGTGCGTTCTCGGTATCCTCCGGGTCGAAAAAGAGCGGATGGAAGATGGTTTCATAACGCAAGAAAGTAAACTCGGGCGATATAGTGTCTGGTTTGGCTAATTCTATACTTTTTTGGTCCGGAAAAATACCCGTGGTTCCGTCCATAATTCCGATGTACTCGATATGTATAGTCTCAAACGAAGGAAGATTATAACAGTGTATTTCATAGTGATAACCAAACTCACTATTTTCTTCGCTTAAAATAACAGTTTCCTTTACTTCATCTATATTGATTTTCTCGCCATCGCATAGGATTTCAGTTACTTCAAACTTCTTGTTCAGCACAAAACTTTGCCCGGCGACTTCTTCATTAACATAATCTGCCATGACGTTCATCTTACCACCTTCAAGATCCATATCGAATTGTATTCGGTTATGTGTGTATTTGGTTGGCGTAACATCATCCTCGATAATATCTCTAACGTTGTCGATAATCTTACCATCCGACGATTCACTCTGACCACATCCGCCTAAACTGAAAAGCAGACAAATTACAATAATGATAATAGCAGTAAGTTTTAATTTCATGGTAGCACTTCTAATAATGTAACAGGGGAACAGAAGCAGAACGCAGAGCCAGCGCAGATTGTCTATGTAGTTTTTTCGCATTGCTATAACCTCCAGTAAAGAAATATACCGTAATGCTATCAGAGGCAATTTAGTATTTCATTGACATTTATCAATTTTTCAAATTTGCGCGGATACGGCTCAGGACCTCAGGGGCAATGCCGAGGTATGAAGCTATATGGTATTGCTTTAGCCGCCTTTCCAAATCCGGGAAGTCCCTGCAAAAATTAAGGTAACGGGTCTGCGCGTCATAGAATAGCAATTCCGATTCCCGGCTCTCTTTTTCCAGATATGACGTTTCGGTTATCCGCAACAGCATCTTGAGCCAGCCCATATCGTTTGCAGCCAAAGCGCGCAAATGCGAGAAGTCATAGAGCAATACCTCGGAGGCCTCCAATGCTTGTACATACATCATAGAAGGCTGGTTACGCAGGAAAGCTCCGTAGGAGATTACGGTATTGTTTTCCAGAGCAAAGTTTTTGGTATGCTCATGTCCTTCCCTATCAAGATAGTAATATCGAAATGCGCCGGAGACTACAAATCCGGCAATCTTAGAGTCATCGCCGGCTTTCAGGAAAAAATCATTTTTAGCGATTCTTTTGTATGTGAACATGTCTCGCAGCGGCTCAATCTGTAAATCCCGGATACCGGTAACTTGTCTGATCGCCGCTTCGGCTTTGGCGATGGCCTCATCTATCATTACATTCTACCTCAATCGTACACGTTGTTCATAAAGACAAGATGATTATAGCATACCAACTTTGACTACTCAACTGTTCATGTTGAATCGCAATCTTGACAAAGCTCTCCCTTATGTGTACAATAGAAATGTTATGTAAACCGATGCGCCGTTGCAGGGGGGATGCCGCCATGTTTGAAGATTATTATTGCTTGTTACAGGTCCATCCGGAGGCTGAGCCGGAGATCATACAGAGCGCGTATAAGCGGCTGTGCAAGAAATACCACCCGGACGTGAACAACACCTTGCAGGCCGTCGAGCGCATGAAGCAGATCAACACGGCCTACGAGACGCTGAGCGATGAGCGGAAACGGCGCGTTTACCACGCCGAATGGTCCCGCAATGCCCGCGTGACCGCGCCCCGGATCGCCAGCACGCCGCCGCCGCGCGTCGAGGTGCGCGAGCGCGTGGTCTATGTGCGCCCGGAGCCCGTGCGCTACGGCGGCGGGACGCAGGGCGCGTTCCAGGTCATCAGCGATTATTTTGAACGCCTGGCCGGCCGCCGCCTCCGCGAGGCCTACGCCCTGCTCAGCGCGGTAGATCGCAAGAACTTCACGTACGGCAATTATGTCGAATGGCAGGAATCCGTGTCCGCTCTCTAC
>JAIRVC010000128.1 GCA_031254095.1 Acidobacteriota bacterium | reverse complement strand
GGCGCGAATCGGAGGTTTCATCGCCTCCATCGCGTGCGGCTGAACCGACGAACAGTGCGTGCGCAAAAGAACGGAGTCGTCAAAATAAAACGTGTCCTGCGCGTCGCGCGCCGGATGGTTGCGCGGCATATTCAGAGATTCAAAGTTGTAATAATCGGTCTCGATTTCCGGAAGGCTGAGAACCTGAAAACCCATGCTCACAAAAATCTGTTCGATTTCCGCCTGGAGGCGCTTGATCGGATGCGCCGTTCCGGGAACAAACGGAAATCCGGGGCGCGTCACGTCTATTTTAAATCTGCTTCCCTCAATTTCCGCCGCCTTGACCGCTTCAAGCCGCTCCTCAAGCCGCGCCTCCGCCAGAGCGCGCAGTTCGTTCATCTTCTGACCGAAAAGCGGGCGTTCTTCTTTTGGGAGATCGCGCAACTGCTTCATCGCGGCGGTTATCAGCCCTCCCTCGCGCGCCAGATACCGGTCGCGCACTTCCTTCCAGTTTTCCGTTCCCGTAATCGCGGCGCAGTCACGCTCAAAATCCAACTTCAGCCGTTCGAAGATGTCGCTCATAAACAACCTATAATAAAAAGCGCCCGGTGTGATACATCACCCCGGGCGCGCTTACCGCATAATATTGGGAACCTCTGAAAACTCCAAAATCAAGGCTTGCGGCCGAGACAAAAGCGGAGTTTTGGGTTTTTAAGAGATTCCCATATGAAAGTTCCGTACCTTTTATCAGCCTAAGCAGCCGACAGCGCAGTCTTGGCGCTTTCGGCTAATTTGGTGAAGGTCTCGGGATCATTGATAGCGATCTCAACGAGCACCCTGCGATCCAGTGCAAGGTTCGCTTTTCTCAGGCCGTTAATAAAATTGCTGTAGGAAATATCATTGCTGCGCGCCGCCGCGCCCAGGCGTATGATAAACAGCCGGCGGAAATCGCGCTTCTTCGTGCGCCGGTCGCGATACGCAAATTGCAGCGCCCTGTCCACCGATTCCTTGGCGGATCTGTGCAGCTTGCTTTTAGTCAGACGAAAACCTTTTGCCAGACTTAAAATCTTTTTCCGGCGCTCGATCCGCTTATTTCCTCTTTTTACTCTTGGCATTTTTTTGCTCCAGTCGCTTAAGAAAACACTGGTTAATTGTCAGTGTTTCCTTAGATATTAAGCATCCTTTTGACGCGCCCGGTGTCGGATTTGCTTACCAACGCCGTATCTACCAGCTTGCGGACACGCTTGCGGGGTTTTTTAGTCAAAATGTGGCGCGCGTGGCTATGCCTGCGCGTGATTTTACCCGTTCCCGTTAATTTAAACCGCTTTGCGGCGCTCTTTCTGGTTTTCCCCTTCACGATACCACCTCGTACACAATTACGCTTTCAGCCCGCGCGGGGCGCGGACAGGGCGGGTTAATAAAAACACCCTGAACAAACTATTGATTATCCGACAAAAAGACGGATTTGTGAAGAGCAAATAAATCAGTTACTCCTCGCTTCAGCGTTTTTTTGGAAGAAAAATCGTTGTCAGCGCGTTTCCTTCCAGTTTCGGCAGCCGTTCAACCTCGGCGTTTTCCGCGAGTTCCTCCACCAGCCGGTCCATCAGCCTGCGTCCCAGTTCCTGGTGCGCCATTTCGCGTCCCCGAAAAGTAACGGTCGCCTTCGCCTTGTTTCCCTCTTCCAGAAAACGCAGGATGTTGTTCTTTTTGAACAGAAAATCGTGCTCCTCAGTTTTCGGACGAAACTTTACTTCCTTGATTACTACCTGTTTCTGATTCTTTTTGGCTTCATGCGCCCGTTTGCTTTTCTGATATTGAAGCTTGCCGTAATTCACAATCCGGCAAACAGGCGGCGTGGCGCCGGGCGCTACTTCAACAAGGTCTAATTCTTTAGACCGGGCGAGGGCAAGCGCCTCTTCAGGGGACATGATTCCCAACTGCCCGCCTTCGTCATCGACAACCCTGATTTCTTTAGCCCGGATCATTTCATTGACACGGGTCCGTGGTGCTTTGACTGTTGCTATTGGCGACCTCCTTGGTTTAATAAGGGAAACCGGCGCTTACCTTGCCAAAGGAAACACTGACCGCTAACCACTGATCACTGACCGCCTTGAGGCGGCTTCCTTACGGCTTCACAGTCCGGTCTTTTATAAATCCCTCGATTTTTTTCAGAAAATCATCCAGCGGCAACGCTCCTTCGTCGCCCTGGAAACGATTGCGTACCGCCACGGCTCCGGCCTCAACTTCCTTATCGCCGATTACCAGCATATAAGGAACTTTCCGCGTCTGAGCCGCCCTTATTTTGTAACCCATTTTTTCATTGCGGTCGTCAAGTTCCGCGCGGATATACGCCGCCGTCAGTTTCTTCAGGACTTCCCGCGCGTAATCGTGATGCCGTTCCGCTATCGGAATAATGACCGCCTGCACCGGAGCGAGCCAGATCGGAAAAGCGCCGGCGTAGTGTTCAATTAAAACGCCCATGAAACGCTCAATAGAACCGAGCAGCGCGCGATGCACCATCACCGGCTGATGATTCTGCCCGTCCGTTCCGACGTACGACAGATCAAATCTTCTGGGCAGGGTGAAATCAAACTGAATCGTCGAAAGCTGCCAGGGGCGCCCGATTGCGTCAATCAGCTTTACGTCGATTTTGGGGCCGTAAAAAACCGCTTCGCCTTCCTGGCGGATCCAGCCGATGCCGCGGTCTTTCAGCGCGTCCATGAGCGCGCCTTCCGCCAGTTCCCAGTCTTCCTCGGTTCCGGCGTAGTTCTTTTTGTTGGATTCGTCGCGCACGGAAAGCTCCACTTTGAACTGGTCAAAACCGAAGCTCTTCATGATGAGCAGAACCAGGTCGATCGCGTCGGCGATTTCGTCCTTCACCTGCTCGCGCGTGCAGAAAATATGCGCGTCGTCCTGCGTGAAACCGCGCACACGCAAAAGGCCGTGCAAAACGCCGCTCTTTTCGTACCTGTAGACGGTTCCAAACTCCGCGTAACGGAGCGGCAGTTCACGATAGCTCCGCATCTGCGATTTGTAGATAAGAATGTGACCTGGGCAGTTCATCGGCTTCAAAACGAATTCATCGTCGTCGATGCCGAACAGATACATGTTCTGTTTGTAGTAATCGTAATGCCCGGATTTCTTCCAAAGCGCGTCCCGCCCGATGTGCGGCGTGGTGACAAACTCATATCCGCGGCGGAGCAGTTCTTCGCGCAGAAATTCCTCAACCTTCATGCGGATGCGGGTTCCCTTGGGATGCCAGAAAGCCAGCCCCTGCCCCGCTTCTTCCGACAGGCTGAAAAGATCAAGTTCTCGCCCAAGTTTCCGGTGATCCCGCTTTTTTGCTTCTTCAAGCTGGTTCAGATACGCGGTCAATTCTTCAGGCGTCATAAAAGCCGCGCCATAAATCCGCTGAAGTTGCTGCCGGTGTTCATCGCCGCGCCAGTAGGAACCGGCGACGCTCATAAGTTTAAAAGTTCCCGGTTCGATTTGCGCGGAGGAACAAAGGTGCGGCCCAAGACAGAAATCGGTTAGATTGCCGAGGCGGTAGCAGGAAAGCGTTTCCCCGGCCTTTTCCTCGATCAGCTCCACTTTCAGATGTTCGCCGGCGGCGGAGAATTGAGCAACGGCATCCGCTTTAGATATGATGGACGGCTCGAACTGAAGATTAGCGGCCGCCAAAGCCGCCATTTTTTTCTCTATCTCTTCCAGGTCGTTTTCGGAGAAGCTTTCAGGCCGCTCGAAATCATAATAGAAACCATCGCTGACGGCGGGGCCGATCCCCAGGCGCGTTCCAGGAAATAATTCTAAAACGGCGGCGGCAAGCAGGTGCGATGTGCTGTGCCGATAGATCTCAAGCGCGGATGCGGGATCCGCGACTTCGCCTTCTCTTCCATCCGCATATCTTAATTTTAGCGACATATTTTGAAACCATCCCCGCTGA
>JAIRVC010000108.1 GCA_031254095.1 Acidobacteriota bacterium | reverse complement strand
AAGTTCGCCGGTTGCCAGACCGGCCGCGTTATATGGAAACGGCCGGCCGCAACCGGCGAACGGACGCTTTCTTACAGCGTTATCAGATCTTTAATGCTCTGGAATTTCTTTTCTCCTATTCCCTTGATGTTCATAAGTTCTTCGATGCGGCTGAATTTGCCCACCTTGGTTCTGTGCTCTAAGATGAGTTTAGCCGTGGCGGGGCCGATGCCGGGAAGAGACGTCAGTTGCTCGGCCGTGGCTGAATTAATATTGATCTTTGCGGCGTTGGCCGTTTCCGCCGACTGCGCGGAACCCGCGTCGGCTTTCTGGGCCAGCGCGGACATGGGACCGCATAACAGTACAAGGCACAGCGTCAATACGCCGGCCGTCCGAATTCCGTGAAATTTCATACTTACCTCCTTGTCCGAATTGGACGAAATAGCAGGTAATTGCAAAACCCCGGGAACGTGAGCGTCCTTGCCGGCAAAGCCGGAAGGTTTTGCAGTTACCTAATAATTGTTTTCAGTTTTCTATATATCTAACTGTCCGACCCTGATTTTGAGCGAAAAAATCTTTTTCGCGACGCTGTTATGGTCAGTCAGAAGGAAGACTTCACAAGATTCCGAGGATTTTTACCGGATTTTGTTGGCATAAGGGTTTTTATTGGAAGTTGAATGAGGAGACCAGGACGCAAATGAGTGTTTTAGACCGGCCGCGTAACGCAGAGTTTGGGGTTTTAGGGAAACGCTGATTAATTGCCTGAGCGGGCGAATTGCTTCGTTGCGCGGTGCTCGTAACCTCGACATATCGTTGATATATGCCTCGGTTCCTGCGCTCCGTGCGCCTCGCACTTCATACCGCGCAGACAATTAATCAGTGTTTCCTTAGAGGTTCCCTAAAATATCAAACGGGTTTAACCAGCGAGAAGAGCAAATCAAACGCCGAACCCCATTCGTTTATGGTGACGTGGAACCGCGAATAATTGCATGCCGCCGCGCCGAAAGAAACCATTGCCGTAAGCACTGAAAAACTTTTAATATCCATAGGTTCGATTTTTTTCAGTTCGATCAGCCGTTCCAGTAACGGTATTATGTAAATCTTGCTCAAATTAAAAATATTATCGTGTACAAAGCGCGCGCTGATTTCGTCCCTTCTGAACTCGGTGCAGGCAATCGCCATAATGCGATCGGTCGTTTCCGCGTCCTCAGGGTCAAAATGAAAATCCAGCTTTTTAAAAACTTCATGCACAGGTTCGGATCCCGCCTGTTTCAGCAACAGGTCAATGTCGGGTTTTTTCTCGTTAAACTTGGCTGTATAATATTTATATAACGACGACAAAATATCCGCCTTCGAGGGGTAATGGTTGTACAGCGACGACACCTTGATATTGACCTCGGCGGCAATGTCACGCACGGATACGTTTGTGTAACCTCTCTCTGAAAAAAGCTGCACTGCGGTATAAAATATTCTGGTTTTTGTATTTATTTTCGCGTTTATTGCATTGTTGTTGTTCATAGTATTCATATTTTATGCTCAACGCTTTCTTTGGGAAACTTTTAAGATTATCCGTTGCGGCGCGATTCTACCATAACACTCGCCGATAACTTCATTCCGGAAGTTACAATTACCATCAAAGATGGTTCGCGGCGGATTTTTCTGACCACTGATCACTAACCACTGGCCGCCGTGAGGCGGCTTAATTACGGACAAGTCGGAGAAGCCGCACATTAAAGAATCCCGTCCTTTTGGCCGGGATTCTTTAATGTGCTTTCGCGAAATGCGCGGTTGTTCATTCCGTTCAGCGGCGGAGGAAGGACGGCGTATCCAGATCGTTCGCCGCCGGGGCTGGATTGGGCTGGACGCCGGGTATTAACAGCGGGATAACATTGCCGCCGCTTTTTGGGATCTCCGCGCCTTCACTCTGATTGAAGCCTGTAGCGATAACCGTGATTTTGATGTTGTCGCCCATTGTGTCGTCGTATACCGCGCCAAAAATGGTTTCCTCGGCGTCGGCGGCCTCCTCTATGATTCTGGCGGCGGCGGCGACTTCGTGCAGGCGCAGATTTTCACGCGATGCCGTGACATTGATCAGGATGCCGCGCGCGCCGCGAATAGAAGTCTCCTCCAGCAGCGGGCTGGAAATCGCGCGCCTGGCGGCCTCGACAGCCCTGTTCTGACCTTCGGCCATTCCGGTTCCCATGAGCGCCATTCCCTTGCCGGTCATGATGGTGCGTACATCGGCAAAGTCAACATTGACGATTCCGGGCATGGTGATGATGTCGGAAATTCCCTGGACGGCCTGGCAAAGCACATCGTCGGCGTAGCGGAATGAATCCTCAAGCAGCGCGTTTTCGCCCATGGCGGCGAGCAGTCTTTCATTTGGAATGGTAATCAGCGTATCGACGATTTGCTGCAGTTCCTTGATTCCTTCATCGGCATGGCGCAGGCGCTTTCTTCCCTCGAAGCTGAAAGGTTTTGTTACGACGCCTACCGTCAGCGCGCCCAGTTCCGTGGCAAGGCTGGCGATGACGGGCGACGCGCCCGTGCCTGTGCCGCCGCCCATGCCGGCGGTGACAAAAACCATGTCCGCGCCTTCCAGATGCTCAATAATCCGCTTGGTGTCGTCCAGCGCCGCCTGCCTGCCTTTTTCCGGAATCGCGCCGCAGCCGAGGCCGTTGGTCAGCTTCGTTCCAATTTGCAGTTTGACGGAAGCGTTGGAACTGCGCAGCGCCTGGATGTCGGTGTTGGCGGCGATGAATTCCACACCGCCGATCTTCGCTTGGATCATGCGGTTTACCGCGTTGCCGCCCGCGCCGCCGACGCCTATAACCTTGATTTTTGCCGGAGACCTGTCGTCATCAAAACTTATGTTCAATGGTTTTACTTCAAACTGCAATATTCCATCTCCATCTAACATCGAAACCTCCCCCTATTTTTCCATCCAGGACAAAACCTTTCCAATAAATCCCTTTGGCGGCCGCCCAAGCGCGGAATTGTCCGACCCGAACAGCGTCAAACCGACAGCCGTTGCGTATCGCGGATGAAGCAGCCCGTTGTTCAATCCACGTATTCCCGCCGGTACGCCCAGGCGCGCCGGCATGTCGAGAATTTCTTCCGCCAGTTCCGTAATACCGTCGAGCATACTGCCGCCGCCGGTAATCACCGCGCCGGCAACGAGCGGAGTCACGTCCGTCGCCGCGCGAAGCTGGCCGCCGATCAGTTCCAGGAGTTCCATCGCGCGGGCGCGCAAAATCTTGCAGACGTCTTCCTGCGTGACGGTGCGCGGCGGGCGCGCGCCCATGCCGGGAATCGTCAAGGAATCCTCCGTTTCGTTGATTTTTTCCAACACCGATCCCGAACTCTTTTTAATGCGTTCAGCCTCTTCGAGCGGAGTTTGAAGGCCGATAGCCAGATCGCGGGTAAAACTGTTGCCACCGACCGGCAGGATTTTCGTGAGCCGCACCGCGTTCTGCTGATAAACGGCAATATCCGTCGAACCGCCGCCGATGTCTATCATGGCGACGCCAAGCTCTTTTTCGTCTTCGGTCAAAACCGCTTCGGCGGCGGCCAGCGGCTGCGCGATGACGTTCTGTACGCGCATATCGGCGCGATTTACCGCGTTGATCAAATTTTGAATCTGCGCGCTCTGGCACGTAATGATATGAACGTTCGCGTTGAGCTGCGATCCAAAAAGCCCCACCGGGTTTTTTATGCCGCCCTGCCCGTCCAGAAAAAACTCCTGCGTAAGCGCGTGTTTTATCTCGCGGTCAGGAGGAATGACAATCGCCTTGGACGCGGCGATGACCTGCGCCACCAGTTCAGGCGTCACTTCCTGGCGTTCGCCCGTGATTGAAACAGCCCCGCATGAATTGAAGCTTTGGAAATGATCGCCGCCGGCGCTCATCCTGACGCTGTCCACTTCAATATTCACTTTTTTTTCGGCCTCGTCAGC
>JAIRVC010000078.1 GCA_031254095.1 Acidobacteriota bacterium | reverse complement strand
TCAAAAGCGGCGGCAAAACACGCCGGGCCGCGAAAATGGTCATTCTTGACATCGACCATCCGGACATCGAGGAATTTATCGAGTGCAAATCAAAGGAGGAAAAAAAGGCGTGGACGCTGATGGATGCCGGGTATAAAGGCGGCATGGACGGTGAAGCCTACGGCAGCATTTTTTTCCAGAACGCGAACAACAGCGTGCGCGTTACGGACGATTTTATGACGGCGGCAGAAAAGGATGGATACTGGGTTACCCGCGAACGGCCAAACGGCGAAATCGTCGGGACGCACAAGGCGCGCGGCCTTATGAAAAAAATCGCCGAATCCTGCCACGTCTGCGGCGATCCGGGGATGCAGTACGACACTACGATCAACCGTTGGCATACCTGCAAAGCATCGGGGCGCATCAACGCCTCGAATCCCTGCTCGGAGTATATGTTCCTTGACGATTCGGCCTGCAATCTTGCCTCTTTCAACCTGCTGAAATTCGTCGATTCCAGCGGCCGGTTCGAGGTTGAAAACTTCCGCCGGGCGGTGGATATCATTATCACCGCGCAGGAGATCATCGTTGACAACGCAAGCTATCCTACCGAAAAAATCGGACAAAACAGCCGTGACTACCGCCCGCTGGGACTCGGCTACGCCAATCTGGGCGCGCTTTTGATGCACAACGGGCTGGCCTACGACAGCGACGAGGGGAGAAACTTCGCGGCCGCCGTTACCGCGGTTATGACGGGCGAGGCGTATTTGCAATCCTCGCGCGTCGCGGCAAAACTCGGACCTTTTTCCGAATACGCGCGCAACAGGGATTCCTTCATGGAAGTCATGCGGATGCACCGGGCCGCCGTGCAGAACATAGACTCAAAGCTCGTTCCTGAAGAGCTTATGCTGGCGGCGCAGGAATGCTGGGATTTTGTTGTGCTCGAAGGAGCGGCCAACGGCTTCCGCAACGCGCAGGCGACGGTGCTTGCGCCGACCGGAACCATCGGTTTTATGATGGACTGCGACACCACGGGCGTTGAACCCGACCTGGCGCTTGTAAAATTCAAGAAGCTTGTCGGCGGCGGCACAATGAAGATCGTCAACTCCACTGTTTCATCCGCGCTTGCAAGGCTCGGTTACGGCGACGAACAGGTCAGGGATATCGTGCGTTACATAGATGAAAACGGCATGATCGAAGGCGCGCCGCATGTAAAGCCGGAACATCTTCCGGTTTTCGACTGCGCGTTCAGGCCGCAGAACGGAACGCGCTCGATTCACCACATGGGGCACATCAAGATGATGAGCGCCGTGCAGCCGTTTATTTCCGGCGCTATTTCCAAAACCGTGAACGTTCCCGAAAACAGCACGGTCGAGCAGATCGAAAATCTTTTCACGCAGGCTTGGCGGCTTGGCGTGAAGGCCATTGCCATTTACCGCGACAATTCAAAGAAAGTCCAGCCTCTGAGCACGTCCGATGCCGCCGCCGCAAAAACGAAGGAATTCAAGCCTGTCCGGCGCAAGCTTCCTTCAGAGCGCCAGGCGATTACGCACAAGTTCGCCATCGCCGGGCATGAGGGGTACATCACCGTTGGAATGTATGAAGACGGCCAGCCGGGCGAAATTTTTCTTGTCATGGCCAAGGAGGGAAGCGCGATTTCCGGACTGATGGATTCGTTCGCGACGGCCATCTCATTGGCGCTTCAGTACGGCGTGCCGCTGCGCGTGCTGATTGACAAGTTCACGCATGTGCGTTTTGAGCCTTCGGGACATACCGGAAATTCCGAGGTGCCGTTCGCCAAGTCGATAGTGGATTATATTTTCCGCTGGCTGGCATCCAAGTTCCTTCCGGCCGAGGAGCAGACACAGGCCGGCGTGCACGTAAAGAAAACTTCCGATCCCTCCGGCGTGAAACTGAAAACCGTCACAGGCGGCGCGCTCAGCGATTATAAATCGATGTACGCGCTGGACGACGCGCCTAGCTGCGCAAGCTGCGGCAGTATCATGGTGCGCAACGGCGCCTGCTATAAATGTATAAATTGCGGTGAAACCAGCGGTTGTTCGTAAATAAACAGTGGCCAGTGGCCCGGTTAAGGAAAGTGCTGAATTATGGCTCGTAAAAGTGGAATTTTGCTTCATCCGACTTCGCTTCCCGGCGATTCGGGAATCGGCGATTTTGGCCGGTGGGCGTATCGGTTTGCCGATTTTCTCGCGGAAAGCGGCCAGCAGCTTTGGCAGATTCTGCCGCTTGGGCCGACCGGTTTCGGAAATTCACCGTATCAAACCTGGTCGAGTTTTGCGGGCAATCCCCTGCTTATCAGCCTTGACAAACTTGCTGGCGAGGGCTGGCTGGCGGCGGAAGATTTGCCGCAGCCTGCAGCCGCTTCTTTTGTTGATTTCGACGCTGCGGCGCATACTAAATGGCCTCTGCTAAAAAAGGCCGCGCGGGCGTTTTTCTCGGCGCGGCCAGCCGGGCTGTTTCAGGAATTTGAAGATTTCTGTCTGAAAAATGATTTGTGGCTGGACTCATTCGCCCGTTTTGCCGCTTTGCGCGAAGCCAACAACAACGCGCCCTGGACGAAATGGGAACCCGCAAAAACCGCCGAAGAGCGGACAATAGCGGAGCATAAATTCATCCAGTTTGAATTTCACCGGCAGTGGCTTGCGCTGAAACAATACTGCAACGGCCTCGGCATTGAAATCATTGGCGATATCCCTATTTTTGTGGCGCACGACAGCGCCGACGTTTGGGCCAACCGCTTGTTGTTTGACCTGGATGAAAAAGGAAATCCCGAAAATATCGCAGGCGTTCCGCCCGATTATTTCAGCAAAACCGGACAGCTTTGGGGAAATCCGCTTTATCGCTGGAATGAAATGGCGCGGGACGGTTTCACCTGGTGGATTAACCGCATCCGCGCCGCGATGCGATTGACGGATATTATCCGCCTTGATCATTTCCGTGGATTTGAAAAGTTTTATCAAATTCCCGCCGGTTCGGAGACGGCCGTTAACGGGACATGGGTAAATGGCCCCGGCGACAAGCTGTTTCAGGCTTTGAAAAACGCCTTCGGGAAACTGCCGTTTATCGCCGAGGATCTAGGCTACATAACGCCGGAAGTTCGCTCGTTGCGCGACCGCTGGAAGTTTCCCGGAATGCGGATACTGCAATTCGCCTTCACCGACGAACTGGTTGACAATCCGCATAAACCTTACAATTTCATAAAAAACTGCGTCGTTTATACGGGCACGCACGACAACGACACAACCGCCGGCTGGTTCGCGGATAAAACAACGCGCAAGGCAGGCGAAATGGCGCTCGCCTATACGGGAAGCGGCGGCGCCGAACCGGTCTGGGATTTTATCCGGCTGGCGCTTGGTTCCGTGGCGGACACCGTGATTTTGCCGATGCAGGATGTGCTGGGGCTGGCCTCGGACGCGCGTATGAACACTCCGTCTACAAAGGGCGATAACTGGCAATGGCGGATGACGGAAAACGACCTCCGGCCGGATCTTGCTCTAAAACTGCGCGGCATGATCCAATGTTACGGCCGGCAGCGCCAGGAACCGGCGCAAGTAAACGCTGATTAAATGGCCGGATCACTGGTTAATCTTCGCGGCTTTCTCGATCTTCTGAAAAAAGAAGGAGAGTTGCGCGTCATTGACGCGGCAGTGGATCCCTGTCTTGAACTCGCGGAAATCCAGCGGCGCGTTGTCGGGCGGCAGGGGCCGGCGCTTCTTTTCACCGGCGTTAAAGGCACAAAGTTTCCGGTCGCGACAAATCTGTTTGGAACGCCGCGCCGGATAGAGCTTGCTTTCGGCGCGGAACCGACGCGCTTTTTCAGGCAGGTCTCGGAAGCGATGGAAATACTGCGCGATCCGTCGCCGCGCGCGCTCTGGAAATACAGGGGCATGGCCCGCAGCCTTTCGCGCCTTGGGACTTCCGTTAAACGCGGCGGCCCCGCGCTTGAATGCGGCGTGTCGCCTCCGCGCCTTTCGGATCTGCCGCAGATAAAAAGCTGGCCAATGGACGGCGGCGCTTTTTTGACGCTTCCGCTTGTTTATTCGGAGCATCCCGTTTCGGGTCATTCAAATCTTGGAATGTACCGGGGGCAGATATTCGACGATTCGACGCTCGGAATGCACTTTCAGATTCACCGCGGCCTCGGCTTTCATTATTACGAGGCTGAAAAACTGAACGCGCCCCTTCCGGCGAACGTCTTTCTGGGCGGCCCTCCCGCGCTGATTCTTGCCGCAATCGCGCCGCTGCCGGAGAATATTCCCGAAGCGGTTTTTGCTTCCCTTCTGCTTGGAAAAAAACTCGACGTAATACGGAATCCTAAAATCAGCCCGCTGCCGCTCGCCGCGGAAGCGGAATTTATCTTTGCCGGAGAAATCCCGCCGCAAATCCGCCGCGACGAAGGGCCTTTCGGGGATCACTACGGCTATTACTCATTGCGGCATCCCTTCCCGGTTTTCAATGTCCGGCACATGTTTCACCGGCGCGACGCCATCTTTCCCGCTACCGTGGTCGGACGGCCGCGGCAGGAAGACCATTACATCGGCAACTATTTGCAGGAGTTGTTCGCGCCCCTGTATCCGCTTGTCATGAACGGCGTCCGCGCCGTTTGGGCTTACGACGACGCGGGGATGCACCCATTGGCCGCGGCCGTGGTTTCGGAACGTTACCGGCACGAGGCGTTTATGGCCGGCATGAGAATTCTCGGCGAAGGCCAGTTGTCGCTTACAAAATTTCTTATGCTCACGGATGCGCCTCTTGATTTGCGCAAATTCCGGCCGCTTCTTCATCATATTCTGGAACGCGCGGATTTCGCGACCGACCTGTTCATTTTTTCTCCTGTTTCGCAGGACACTCTCGATTACACCGGGGGAAAGATGAACGAAGGGAGCAAGGC
>JAIRVC010000253.1 GCA_031254095.1 Acidobacteriota bacterium | reverse complement strand
GATTTAAGGCTTTCAGCCTTAATCTATGTGCATTGCAGGGCTGAAAGCCCGCAATCAATAGCACAGGGCGAAAGCCCTGTGTTTGCGGATAAATATAAAATCCAAGCCCCGAAGGGGCGTAATCAACAGGGCAGATTGACTGCTATACTGATTCATTCGTCGTGGAGTAATTCCAACGGTTCGGACATGACGGCGCGACGCACCGGAATCAGGACAACCAGTAGCATGACCAGGAAAAGCAGCGCCGCCGCTCCAATAAACACGCCCGCGTCGAAACCTTCAAATTTGTATAACATTGATTGAATCAGTCTTCCGGCATAGATGCTTAACGCAAAGCCGATCGCGCCGCCGGAAAGAGTGACCAGCGCCGCCTTGCGAAGAAACATCAGGCACAGCCGCCCGCGCGTGGCGCCGAGCGCCATTTGCAATCCTATTTCACGCCGCCTTTTTGCCACGTCGTAAGCGAAAATCCCATACAGCCCAACCGCAGTCAGCAGCGTCGCCAAAGAAGCGAACGTGCCGGAAAGAGTGGCAATAAGCCGCCGTGGAAACGCTTCATCGTACACATACCGGGCCATCGTGGACAGATTTTCTACCGGAAGCGCGGCATCCAGCCGTGCCATGACTGGACGTATCTGCGGAAGAAGCATTTCCGGAGGCAGCGCGGTCTTTACATAAAATGTGCGAGACTCAATTGTATCTGAATGCTGAAATGGAACGATTACTGTCGGTGTCGCGGTCGATACCTGGAAGTACATAGCGTTTTGGGCCAATCCAATGATTTCAATATCAGACGCGTATCCCCTGATACCAATGCGTTTTCCGACGACGTCGCGCCCGAGATTGAACTTTTCAGCGAAAGCTTCATTTATGACAGCGACTTTTAGTAAGCCTGACGCGTCTTCCCTTGCGAAGTCTCTACCCGCGATAATCGGCGTTCCAAGCGTCTTGAAGTAGTCCGCGCCGCCTTGATTAAACGCTACGTTATTCGCCAGCGGCGAATCCGCCGGATATCCTTCCATAATAATGTCGCATCCCGTATAGGCTCCGCTGTTCAGGCGAATCAGGGAACTTGTAATACTTTCTACTCCGGGAAGCGCGGCGAGTTCATTTTCCAGGCTTTCAAAAAATTGAGCGGACTGCGGCGGCGTGTAACCGTTCCTTGATGGAGACACGCCGAAGGTAACAATCTGATCGATTTTCATGCCAATATCTAAACTATTGGAATTGTAAAGACTTTTTGAAAAAAGCCCCGAAACTACGATAAGCGTCAGAGAGATCGCGATCTGCGCGACAGTCAGCGCCATCCTAAACCGTATTGCCGATTTCGAGCCTGTTATCTGTCCCGCCTGTTCTTTCATTAAGGATGTCAAATCAGGACGTGCGCCGTAAACGGCCGGGAACAATCCTACGACGATGCCTGTTATAAACGTTAGCGCCCCAGCGAAAAACAAAGCGTTTACATTCATGGTGTTTTATTTGCCGCTATTTGATTGAAGCTATCGCAAATTGCATATACAATTTGAACATGAAGATAACGTTTGATCCGGATAAAAACGCAAAAACATCCTCGATCGAGAATTGTCGTTTGAGCGAGTCAGGGAGTTTGATTTCGAGACGGCTGTCGTTGAGCAGGACATACGCAAACAATATCCGGAGGAGCGTTATGTCGCTGCGGGCTTTCTTGATGGGCGGCTGCATGTGTTGTGCTTCACGCCTATTCCTGAAGGCATCCGTGTAATCAGTTTTCGTAAAGCCAATACAAGAGAGGTTAAACGCCATGAGCAAACATGAATCCCAAACGCGCCGCGCTCCACTAACGGATACAGATGGAGAGGTGCGTGAATTAACTGCGGAAGACATTGCGCGGATGCGCCCGGCCAAAGAAGTGTTGCATCCGGAACTTTACACCGGGCTGGTCCAGATGAATCGACGCGCCGGGGTGCGAGGTCCTAATCGACGCCCTACAAAAGTGCAGACGGCTATACGTTTTGATGCGGATGTCCTGACTGCCCTTCGGGCAACAGGCAGAGGCTGGCAGACGCGCGTTAATAACGTCATGCGCGATTGGTTAAGGAAACACTGATTAATGCCTGATACCGGTTCATTCGCCGTAGAGTAATTTAAATAAAAAGAAGCGCTGAATAAAATGCCCTTCAGCTTGCGGCAAGGCATTTTATTCAGCGCTTCCTTTTTTGTTGCTTGAATTACTTGGCTTTTTTGAGCGTCATCGACATCGGTTCGCCCATGCCCATATCCATGTTGAGCTTGATTTCTTTGCCTTCGACCGTGCCTTTGTAGGTCATTCTCATTTCCATGCCAAAGTCAATCGTAACGACGAAAGAAATATTCTTGCCGTCGATTTTGCCTTCAGAAATTGGGATTTCCATGCCATCCGAGCCAGTCGATCCGGTTAATTTATCCCCATCCGCCTTGAAGGTAAAGTTGACCACCATCGGACTCCCGTCCATGCCGGGTATCTCCGTCGTCCATTCGCCATCGACATCCGCGCCGAAAGCAAAGCAGGCCATCAACATAATTAACGCTGTTCCAAACACAATCTTTTTCATACATTTCTCCAATAAAGATTTTTACACAATGCGAAATAAGTTTACGCCTTTCCTCATACAAATGTAACAGATAAGCCCGCCCGGATTTCACTGCGACTCAGCCATTCCTGAGA
Organism: Acidobacteriota bacterium; assembly: GCA_031254095.1. Taxonomy (GTDB): domain Bacteria; phylum Acidobacteriota; class UBA6911; order UBA6911; family UBA6911; genus UBA6911. The sequence goes on along the minus strand of JAIRVC010000253.1, from coordinate 3,954 downwards.
TGCAAACAGGCATACTCGCCCGCAAATTTCTGAAAATGCGCGCAGAATGCCGTCAACACCGGCAAAACCGGAAGGTTTTGCAATTGCGTCAATCGTAAATTTCGCGGCGATGGCCGATTTCAATGACGATTACAGCAACAAGTTCATCCTGGATTTCTGCGATGATTCTATAATCCCCGACACGGTAACGCCACAGTCCGCTCAAATTCGATGTCAGCGCTTTGCCGTGTATGCGCGGATTTTCTGTTCCGTGGAGATTTTTTCTTATCCACGCAACAAGCATTGCGGCAATAGTTTTATTCAGTTTCTTTAAGTTTTTACGAGCCTTATCTGATAAAACTACCGAATATTTCATTATTTAAGCCGCAATTCCCCTTCAATGTCGTCCAATGTATAAGTTTTTTTGCCGTCCGCCGCCCACTCGGCATAAGCCTGTTTCGCGATTTCAATATCCAGCTCATCTTCAATGCGTTCCAAAATGGCGGTGCGCACCGCGTCGGAAACATTCATTCCATGCAAAGCCGCGTAACCCTTGATGGCCGCAAGTTCGTTATCGGTCACTCTTATCGTTAATGACATTATCACCTCCATACACTATATGTAATACATCGTAATACGCGGCTGACTTGATCGTCAAGAAAGGTAATTTTAGAAATAACCGCAGGCGCCGCTAAGGAAACATGCAAATCCGCAAAAATGTCGTTTGGCGAGGATATTTTCGGGTTATAATCGCGATAATGCCTGAGCCGCACCGCTATATTATGCCGCCGTTGAACATGGAGGGAGCGGAACGGCGGGGCGCGAAGCGGAGCGGCTATGGAAAAAAGGCAATTTAACATAACGGGCATGAATTGCGCCGCCTGTTCGGCGATGGTTCAAAAAACGGCGGAAAAGTTGAACGGCGTGGTAAAGGCCGACGTGAACCTGCTGGCAAATTCTATGACGGCGGAATATGACCCGCTTCTTATAACTCATGATTCAATTATCGAAGCAATTATCGGAGCGGGTTACGGCGCTTCGCTGAAAGAAAATAATAAGGAAAAGCCGGTTTACCGCAAAACGGAGCGCAATGACCCGTTCTACGCGGAGCTGAACGGCATGAAGCGCCGATTGATAACGTCCTTTGCCTTCCTTGTTCCACTTTTGTATGTGAGTATGGGGCATATGTTGGGACTGCCGCTTCCCGGATTTTTAGCCGGAGCGGAAAACGGCGTTTCCTACGCGCTGACCCAGTTTTTGCTCTGCCTGCCTGTGGCGCTTGTAAACCATAAATTCTTTACAAGCGGCTTTAAATCATTGTGGCGGCGAAGTCCCAATATGGACAGCCTGATTGCGCTCGGTTCATCGGCGGCGCTGGTCTACGGCGTTTTTGCGCTTTATCGGATCGGCTGGGCGCTGGGGCATGGGCAAACCCATATGGCGCAGCATTATTTGCGCGACCTGTACTTTGAAAGCGCCGCTATGATTCTTGCGTTAATAACGCTTGGTAAGACGCTGGAAGCCGTCAGTAAAAAACGTACAGGCGCCGCCATTGAAGCCCTCATGGATTTGTCGCCTGAAACCGCGCTGCTTCTCAGAGATGGCATTGAACATGAAATCCCGCTTGAGGAAGTTCGGCCGGGTGATTTGCTGGCCGTAAAACCGGGGGCGCGCGTTCCCGTTGACGGTATTATCCTGAATGGCGTAACGGCAATTGACGAATCTGCCATAACTGGGGAGAGTATTCCGGTTGAAAAAACAGCCGGCGACAAAGTAACCGGCGCGACGGTAAATATAAACGGATACTTTACAATGAAAGCCGAACGCGTGGGCGGCGACGCCACTCTTGCGCAAATCATCGCGCTGGCGGAGGAAGCGGGAGCTTCCAAGGCCCCCATCGCGAAACTGGCCGATAAAATCAGCGGCGTTTTTGTCCCTATTGTAATCGGTATCGCGCTGATAACTTTCGCGGCTTGGCTGCTTGCCGGCAATTCGCTCGAATTTTCGCTTGCGAGGGCAATATCCGTTCTTATTATTTCCTGCCCCTGCGCTTTAGGACTCGCAACGCCCGTCGCCATCATGGCGGGAACCGGGCGCGGAGCGAAAAGCGGAATCCTTTATAAAAACGCCGAGGCGCTTGAAACTCTCAGCCGTATCGACACTGTGATACTCGATAAAACGGGTACGGTTACCGAGGGCAAACCTCGTTTGACCGACGCAATACCCTTTGGAATCGGAGAGGATGAATTCCTTGCGCTGGCGTCCGGCCTTGAGGCTAAATCGGAACATCCGCTGGCCCACGCCATTTTGCGGGAAGCCGAAAACAGAAACATTGCGCCTGTCGCGGCCGATGAATATGAGGTTCTTTCCGGCCTGGGGTTGCGCGCAAAAACAGCCGGAGGGGAATGCATCGCGGGAAATCAGCAGCTTATGGAAAAATACGGCATCGATATTTCCGAAGCCGGGGATACGCCTGAGCAGCTTGCCGCGCAGGGTAAAACGCCGCTGTACTTTGCCCGAAACGGAAAACTGCTGGGCATAATCGCCGTAGCGGATCTGCCTAAATCCGGCAGCCGGGCAGCCATTTCCGCCCTTCGCTCAAGAGGTCTGCGCGTGGTAATGCTGACAGGAGATAATGCCGTTACGGCAAAAGTGATCAACCGGATGGTTGACGCCGACGAAGTTATTGCGGAGGTTTTGCCGCAGGACAAAGACGAGCAGGTGCGGCGATTGATGGCTAAAGGTCACAAGGTCGCCATGATCGGGGACGGGATCAACGACGCTCCCGCTCTTTCCCGCGCCAATGTTGGCATCGCTATAGGCGCGGGAACGGATGTCGCAATCGAATCCGCGGATGTCGTTTTGATGAAAAGCGATTTGACGGACGCCGTTGCCGCTTTCGACCTTTCCAGGGCAACGCTGCGGAACATACGCATGAATCTGTTCTGGGCGTTTTTCTACAATACGGTCGGGATACCGATAGCCGCCGGTTTGCTATACCCCGCTTTTGGCCTGACTCTCAATCCCATGATCGGCGCGGCGGCAATGAGCCTTTCAAGCGTATTTGTTGTGACAAACGCGCTGCGTCTCAACCTGTTCCAACCCAGGGCATTTATGCTATGAAACGCTATTAAATATGTCCTGACGCCGATTCTGACCGGCGTGCTGACCATGTTGCTTGTCACGCTGATTGTCAACAATCTTTCTTCAAATGATACTCGCCGCTATCCCGGATTCTGGATATGAATTATCCAGGTTTATCAGTGTTTCAATGAGTCGTCTATGCAATATGTGGCATATTTCGTTGGAAATATTCGCAATTTGTGGCAAATAACTTGATTCATTGTTGATAATGCGGCATTTTACTCTTATATTCGAATCAAACGTGTCAGGAGGCGCTATGAAACGAAAATCGCTTGAGCTAATGATACGGTGGAAAGACTCCCCCGGCCGCAAACCGCTCGTTTTGGAGGGAGCGCGGCAGGTCGGAAAGACATGGCTTATGCGCGAATTCGGAAGGTTGTGCTTTGATGACGTTGCGGAGTTTAACTTCGACCGGAGCGACGAATTAAAGGAAGTGTTCAAAACAAACAGGGAAGTTCATCGGATCATTGAAAAGCTGTCTTTCATCCGCGGCAAAGCAATCGCTCCTCAAAAAACGCTCATAGTATTTGACGAAATACAGGAATGTCCGGACGCGCTGAATTCCCTGAAGTATTTTAAGGAAAATTTCCCTGAGTACGCCGTGGTCTCCGCCGGAAGCCTCCTTGGCGTTTATTTAGCCAAAGGACACTCGCACCCGGTTGGACAGGTAAATATCATCAAAATCTACCCGCTTTCCTTTGAGGAGTTTTTGGAAGCGACCGAATCGGGGCTTTACGGCTTCTATGAACAGATTAAAAAAGACGACATCATTGATGGCATTTTCCATAACCGTTTAATCGAATCGTATCAAAAATATCTCATAATCGGCGG
>JAIRVC010000003.1 GCA_031254095.1 Acidobacteriota bacterium | reverse complement strand
GAAAATTCGGATTAAGGAACTGGCTGAAAATACAGCCTCTTCCATGAACATGGAAGTTGTTCTCGTTGAACTTAGGAACGAAGGCGGGCGCGCAATTGTTCGGGTTTACATTGATCGGCCCAATGGAATATCGCTGGAAGATTGCGAACGGTTCAGCAGGCGTTTTTCAACGGCAATGGACGTGGAAGATTTTGTTTCTTTTGCCTATGTCCTGGAAGTATCGTCGCCGGGCGTAAATCGTCCGCTGGTTAAGGAAGAGGATTTTAAGAGGTTCCTTGGAGAAAACGCGCGGGCGCGGACGCGCATTCCCATTGAGGGGCAGAGAAATTTTAAAGGCAGAATTGTTGACGTAGCCGAAGGCCGGGTGACATTTGAATCCGCGCCGGATAAGCAGATTGTTGTCGCCGTCGCGGATATTGAAAAAGCCAACCTGATTGCTGATTTGAGCATAGGCCGCAAGGCAAGCGCGTAAGATGTAGTCGCAGGGGTTCTAATATATGTCAAATATTATCGGGCAGATGATCGAACAGATCAGCAAGGAAAAAAATATAGACTCGCAAGTCATTATTTCCGCGTTGGAAGACGCGATGGTGGCGGCCGCCAGAAAGTTCTATAAAACCGGCGAGGATTTGCAGGCGCGATTCGATCACAAAACCGGAATTGTCGATATCTTCGCCGTACTGAAAGTTGTTGAAACCGTTGAAAATCCCAGCTTGGAAATTTCCATTGAAGACGCCAGGGAGTACGACGAAACAATAGAAATCGACGATACGGTGGAAATGCCGAAATCCACCGATGTTCTGGGGCGCATTGCCGCGCAGACCGCGAAGCAGGTGATTCTGCAAAAAGTGCGTGAAGCCGAAAGGCAGAACGTATATAGCGAATACTCCGGGAAGATCGGCGAAATGGTCAACGGCGTCATCAAACGCTTCGAGGGGCCGGACCTTATTGTAGACATCGGCAAGATTGAAGCGTCGCTGCCGCTAAAGGAGCAGTCCCGCGTCGAATCATACAAGCAGGGCGACCGAATCCGCGCAGTCATCACACGGGTACTTGAAATCGCAAAGGGGCCGCAAGTCATTCTTTCCCGCATTGACCCGCAACTGCTCATCCGTCTGTTTGAAATGGAAATTCCCGAGATATACGACGGAACCATTATGGTCAAAAGCGCGGTTCATGAACCCGGCGACCGCGCCAAAATCGCCGTCGTGTCGATGGATCGCGATGTTGATCCGGTCGGGGCCTGCGTGGGGATGAAAGGTTCGCGCATCAACAACATAATTCGCGAGCTTCGCGGCGAAAAAATCGACATTGTGCAGTGGTCGGAAGACCCGGCGCAGTACGCGGCCAACGCTTTGAATCCCGCCAAGGTCTCAAGAGTGCTGATCCTTGATCCCGTCGAAAAACATATGGAAGTGGTAGTGGAAGAAAAACAGCAGTCCCTGGCAATCGGGAAAAAGGGACAAAACGTGCGGCTGGCTTCAAAACTGATCGGCTGGCAAATCGATGTCAAGAGCGATGAACAGAAAAAGCAGGAAGTTATGCTTGCGATGGAATCGCTGACATCCTCCTTTACGTCTCTTTCGGAAATGGAAGGCATCGGCGAAGAAATAATTGCGAAGTTGCAGGAAAGCGGCATTGAAACCGTTGAACGCATTCTGGAAATCGGCGAGGGAAATCTCCGAAACATTACCGGTTTAGGCGACAAGACTGCGGCTGAAATAATGGCCGCGGCTCACGATCTGTTTGAGGAAGTGGAGATTGAAGTGCCGGAAGGCGTTGAGTTGCCTACCGCCATCGCCGGTTCGGAAACGGATTCGCCTGAAAACGAGTTTGCCGCCGGAACGGATGCCGCGAATATCGTCGTGGAAAATTCAGAAACATCTGAAATTCCGAAAATGGAAGACGACACCGCAAGGGAATAAACACCAGGCAGTGAATCCATACGTGCTCGTTTCTTTAATTTATAGCGGTTGTAAAGTACACGCTCCGGTTTTATAATTATAAGTTTAACCGGAAATTTAAATCATTGTGCCGCAAGGCAGGTGAATTGAGGTCTTTGCGTAAATGGATAAAATAACCGTCGCGGAATTGGCGGCAGAATGTTCCGTAGATAGCAAGATAATTCTCGCGGAATCCAAGCGTTTGGGATTGTACGTATTTTCGTCGACCGCGACGATAGACGCCAGTTTTGCCGATACGATCCGCAAAAAGATCCTTTCGCAGAAAGAGGCGGAAGAGGCAAAAAAAACCGCCGCCGCCGTCGAAAAGAAGACCAAAAAGGCCGGTACGCAGAAATCTCAAAAAACGCCCGCGGTTGGTGCGCAGGCGGCCGCCGCAAAGAAAAAAGATGAAACAGAGGCGGAAAAACCGAAAAAAGTAAACCTCGCCGTTCGTGTGCGCAAAAAGGCCGTAAAGCCGGAAGAGCTTCCCACGGAAACAGTTGCGGATGAGATTGTGGAAGATTTCCGGCCGGGTGACGTGGATACAGCGGCAACGGAGACTGCGCCGGAAACGAAAGCGCTGGAATCCCAGCCAGTGGCTCAGGAAACGGCCGCGCCCGTTGCGGCGACCGAATTGCCGCCGCAGGAGGACGCAGCTTCCACTCCCGCTACGCCTGCCGGACAGAAAGTTCCTGCCGAAGAAGCGCAGAAGACAAAACCCGCGGAAACCGCCGGCGACAAAAAAACTACTACCATCGTTGTGCCTAAGAAGAAAGCGGCTACTGTTTTGATTAGAACCACTACCGAAGCGGTAGCGCCCGCTCCTCCTCCGCGCGTTGTCAAGGACATGCAAAAGCCGATTGCGGTGCGCCCTTCCTGGCCTGCTCGTCCCGGAACCCCTTACGGCGGATCGAAGTTCATCCGTAAACAAAAAGGAGGGAAACCGGAACAGCCTGTACGCGGCCCCAAAATGGACTTCCCAAGGCCGCCCGCCAATCCTGAGGATTACAAGCCTATCGAAATCACGGAAGGAGTCACCATTAAGGAGCTCGCCGAGAAGATGGGCATCCGGTCAAAGTTCATCATCCAGAAACTCATGTCAAAAGGGATTCTGGCTTCGATCAACCAGGTGCTTGACATTGAGGCGGCCAGCGGCGCCTGCGCCGAATTCGGCTTCCGCGCAATGGTAATAAGCTTTGAGCAGGAAGCGGAAGCGAAGCAGGAAATGCCGGACAATCCGGAAGATTATGCAACCCGGCCGCCCGTTGTAACCATCATGGGGCACGTTGACCATGGAAAAACTTCGCTGCTGGACACCATACGCAAGACCAATGTCGCCGCGGCCGAACACGGCGGCATTACGCAGCACATCGGCGCGTATCAGGTGGAAATTCCGGTGGAAGGCAGGGATCGAAGCATCGTTTTCCTTGATACGCCAGGACACGAAGCGTTTACGATGATGCGCGCGCGCGGCGCGCAGGCAACCGACATTGTCGTGCTGGTAGTCGCGGCGGACGACGGAGTGATGCCGCAGACGGTTGAAGCCATACACCACTCCAAAGCCGCCAATGTGCCTATCATTGTAGCCATAAACAAGATAGATAAACCGGGCGCGCAGGTGGATCGCGTTAAGCAGGCGCTGGCCGATCAAGGTCTTCTGGCGGAAGACTGGGGCGGAGACACGGTAATGGTGGAGGTTTCCGCGAAACAGATGCTTAATATTCCGCTGCTTCTGGAAATGATTGTTCTGGTTGCCGACATGCGGGATATGAAGGCCAACCCCAAACGCCTCGCCGCCGGCGTGGTGCTTGAAGCGAAAGTCGATCGCGGGCGCGGCTGCGTCGCTACGGTGCTGGTGCAAAACGGCACTCTGCGTCAGAGCGATTCTTTTGTCGCCGGATCTATCCACGGGCGCGTCCGCGCGCTGGTCAACGACAGAGGGCAGACTATTGAGTTCGCCGGGCCTTCGATTCCGGTGGAAATTCTGGGATTGCAGGATCTGCCGCGGGCGGGTGATATTTTTCAGGTTTTTGAAGACGCTACGAAAGCGCGGCAGGTTGCCGAATTCCGCAGGTCCAGAGAGCGCGAGGCCGCGCTGCAAAAGACTTCCCGCCTGACCCTGCAGGAGCTTTACGATCAGATGCGCGAAGGAACGGTCAAAGAGCTTCCGCTGATAGTCAAGGCCGACGTTCAGGGTTCGGTTGAAGTCGTCAACGAAATGCTCAACAAGCTGAGTACGGAAAAGGTTAAGGTAAAAATTCTGCACAGCGGGGCGGGCGCCGTTACCGAAACAGACGTCCTTCTGGCCTCAGCTTCCAACGCGATTGTTATTGGATTTAACGTGCGCCCGGAGCGCAAGGCGCAGGAATTGGCCGATACCGAAGGGGTTGAAATCCGCCTTTACACGGTAATCTACAACCTGACGAACGAGATTAAGTCCGCCATGATCGGGATGCTTGAAAAGACAAGCCATGAAAAATATATGGGCAGGGCGGAAGTCAGGGATACTTTCCGGACGCCAAAATTCGGCGTCATCGCGGGAAGTTATGTTCAGGACGGCCTGATCAAGCGCAATTCCGAAGCGCGCCTGCTACGCGACAATGCGGTCATTCACGAAGGAAAGATTTCCTCTCTGCGGCGCTTCAAGGACGATGTGACGGAAGTGAAATCCGGATTTGAATGCGGCATAGGGTTCGAGCATTTTTCCGATATCAAGGTGGGCGACGTCATTGAGGCGTACATAATAGAGAAAATTCAGCCAACCACGCTATAATTTTAGATTGTGGATTGAAGGAATGTACCTTGCATATTCCTTCAATCCACAACCAGCAATCCACGATTCACGATCCAAAATTCCATATGCAGCCTTCGCGCAGACCTCAAAGACTGGCGTTTCAAATTCAGCGGGAAATCAGCATGATGCTTTCCCGCGGCTTGAAAAATCATGACATCGGTTTTGTCACCGTAACAGGCGTCCGCATGAGCGCCGATCTGAAACACGCCCGCGTATTTGTTTCGCCGATGGGTTCCGAAGACGAAAAAAAGGAAACTCTTGAGGCGCTGCGCGGCGCGGCCGGCCGGGTTCGCCACGAACTCGGCTCGCGCATCCGCACGCGGTATCTGCCTGAAATAGATTTTGTGATCGACACATCGCAGGAATACGGCGATCATATTGACCGTCTGCTCGATGAAATCCGCCGGCAGCAGGAGGAAGAATAGCCATGGAAGGGGCGCTGACATGGACGGCATGTTGATTATCGACAAACCCGCAGGCTGGACTTCACACGACGTAGTGGCGAAAATCCGCGGCATCACGCGTATCAAAAAGATCGGACACACGGGAACGCTCGATCCTTTTGCCACGGGAACGCTGCCGCTGGCCGTAGGGCGCGCGACGCGGTTGACCGGTTATTTTCAGGCGACGGACAAGGTTTATCGCGGCGTTATGCGCTTTGGATTCGCCACAAACACCTATGACGTCGAAGGCGAACCGCTGGGGGAAGACACAAATCCAGACCTTGACCCTGCGCGGCTTGAAGAAATTTTCGCCCGCTGGCGCGGAACGGTTCAGCAAACGCTGCCTCCTTATTCGGCCAAAAAAGTGCAAGGGAAACCTTTGTACGTTTACGCGCGCAAAGGCGTTGAAATAGCCCCGGTCGTCAAGGAAATCACGATCAAATCGCTGAAGCTTCTCGGCGTGAATCGTAGTTCCGCTGAATTTGAACTTGCCTGTGCCGCGGGCGCGTACGCACGCGGGCTGGCGCACGACATCGGCCGTGAATACGGCTGCGGCGCGCATCTGGAACAGCTCCGCAGAATCCGGTGCGGAGATTTTTCGATAGAAGAAGCAACACCGCTGGCGCCGCCTGATGACGCGGCGAATTATTACCCTGCCGAATTTTTCTTCAACCGCATGATTCCGTTAGACAGGCTGCTTCCGGAAATTCCTTCGATCGTCGTATCAGACGGCGACAAACGAAAACTCTTGCACGGAAACGATCTGAATATTTTGAGCGCCGACTGGCAGGCGGAAAACTACCGCCTGATGGACGCCGACGGAGCGCTTGTGGCCATAGCGCGTAAAATTCAGGTTTTTGAGCCTCCCGCCGCTCAGCCGGTACGCTGGATGAGGGTACACCCGACAATCACCTTCGGAAACGCCGATTGATATAAGAAAGAAATATACCCCTTGACGTAATGCGTATGTCGTTCAATTCTCCATATATAACAACCTATTTCCAATTGGAGGAAACGAAAATGCAGAGAAAACTAACTATTACGCTGGACGAGGAAGTGTACGATGGTTTATGGCGGCGAGTAGGTAAGCGGCGCATAAGCAATTTCATCGAAACCGTAATTCGGCCTCTTGTGGCGGATACATCGCTGGACGCCGGATATAAGGCCATGGCCGCCGACAGGGAACGTGAAGCGGCGGCCGTCGAATGGAGCAACGCGCTTATTGTAGATGCCGCCAATGAAACCCGGTGAGGTTTGGTGGACGGATTTCGAACCCTGCTGTCGGCAGCGAGATAAAAAAGACGCGTCCGGCGGTCATTGCTAGCAACGACTCAGATAACCGGTTTCTCTCTTGAGTGGTCGTCGTGCCGGTTACAAGCAACACCGCGAATATCT
>JAIRVC010000199.1 GCA_031254095.1 Acidobacteriota bacterium | reverse complement strand
GAACTTCCCTGACGACTTCTTTCTTTTTGTCATCCGCCTCTTTTTGTAAAGCCTGCTTTTCCTTTTCTATTTTCTCTTCGAGTTTTTTTATTTCTTTCCGCAGGCTTGTTATCAGTACTATATTTTCCTCGAATTCCGTTTCAAAAGCCGCTTTATCAAATGCTGTTTTGGCGTTTTCGCTTTTTGCCTTTTCCCTCGCCTCCGCCTCATTTTTGACGCGATTCTTAAGATTTGAGTCTTTCTCAAGACTGTCCACAACGGCGTAAATATCTTCGGCGAAGATCTCTTTGCCGTTGCGGAACATTATTATCAGGATATGGTCGAGAATGCGCCCGGCTAATTGTCGGGAGAAATTGTTTTCATCGACAAAGCGGGCAAAATCCGGATCCTGTTTCATTTTATCCCATTGCAGGTCATGAAACTTGCGGATCAGCGAGATCAATTCCATGACAAGTTTCAGGATCGCGGAGATTTTATTATCGCCGCCCATGCTTAATGGAATATTCGAGTTTCCGCCGATTTTTGCGAGATCGTCCCCGAATAAATCCTTGATCGGGTTGGTCTTTTTGGAATCAGTATCATTCTGAGCGTTCAGGATTTTTTGCGCCTCGCTCATCCAGTCGATGGACTGACCATCAAACAGCATTTTGACGCATTCGCCCAAAGAGGCCGTACAGACTATGACCGACCGGACAAGGTCCGTCAGCACCGGCTCTTTTTCTTTTTCATATAGAGATATATCGTATCCCAGCCGGGTAAAGAGGCTTTCAATAAATTTCCTGGCGTACGCTTTGCTCTCTTCATCCGCGATTTTTTTGAACGTATCGTATGAATAGCTGTCGGCCGCGGATACCTGCGGCAAATAGCTCGGCATGTCGTCAAGGAGGTCTTTTAGAAGGGCGTCCCTGGTGTGCGCAAGGACTGTGCCTATCTGTGAAATTATCCGTCCGACAATCGCGCTGCTGCTGGCTTCATCGCTCATGGCGTATTACCCATTGAATAACGTTTTTGTTTGCTTCACATCCCCCGTTCCTTACCCATAGCTTCATTCAGAAGTTACCCTCAGAGATAGTTCGCAGCGGATTTTCTGACCACTGATCACTAACCACTGACCACTGGCCGCCGTGAGGCGGCCTAATTGGAACCGGAACGCGCCGCAATTTCCTCACGCATTTTCACCGCTTCTGAATCCTGTATCCTGTATCCGAAAAAGAATATGACAGCGGCTATGAAACAGACCGCCGCCGGCGAGAAACTCATCAGCGACGCTATTCCTTTGACAACATGGGGAGACGGATCTGTATTGGCAACCCAGCCGATAAAACCGAGACCGAACGTCACAACGGCAACGCGTATTATTATGCCCAGTTTGACGGCCACGTTTTGCAGCGACATTGTAAAGGCGCGGATGCTTTTTCCGGTCTTCCATTCGCCATAAACCACCGTGTCGGAATAAAGCGCGGTATTCATTCCGCTGGCCATAGCAAGGAACATCGCGCCGAGACCTATCAGAAGCGCAAAGATCAACGATGTTGTTCCCAGAAAAAACGACGAAGCGTATGACGTTCCGGCGCAGACGAGCGCTATGCAGTAGGTGCGGCGCTTGCCGAGGCGGGGCCCTATCCATCGCGAGAGGGTCGCGCCCGTAAAACTAGCGGCGGCGGTTATCAATAAAAATACGGACATGAACTCAAGTTCTCCGCGCACGTACCGGAAATAATAAAAAGCCGTGGCAGCGACCAGTTGAACGCAGGAACTGCGGAAAATTTCCGCGACCGCCAGCATACGGAGCGGCGGGTTGCGTAAAACAAGGCCCATGATTTCCAAAATGGAAAGCTTCGCATGTTTCTGTGACGACTGGCTGACTTCATCATCGTAAGGGTCTTTGCCCGCGGTCATTTTATAGATGTACAGGTAGCCCAGAATCATCAGAGCGCCGTAAACCGCCACGGTAAGCGTCATCCCCGTAATCTGGCCGGTTCGCGCCGAGAAAAACGCGATCAACGGCACGCCGGACGCGGAAAAAATCAGTCCGGCCGCGGCCATTCCCTGCGCCCGGCTTGAGGATAAAATAGTCAGTTCGTCCACCCGTTTGGTCATGCGCCCGACCATTGCGCCGCTGCTGGACGTAACGGTGTTCCATATCAGATGGCTGGCCACAAACGCGAAGATGATGATAATAATCGCCGTCATATCTGAACCGATCTTTGTGAATTGCAAAGCGAACAGCAGGACTACCGGCAGCGGCCCGACAAGAAACCATGAACGGTATTTGCCGCCGAATTTCAGATTGACTTTTTGAAGTATAATCCCCGCGAGCAGTGCGCAGCCGATGTCAAAAACGCCGGTAATGAGCTGGATGTTTCTTACGGTACCCAGCGGGAACAGCGCATAATCGGTGAGAAACGCGGTGAAGTAGTACATCTCCATACATACCATGAGGACAAAAAACATGTCTCCGACGCCATAGGTGTACAACAGGGATTTTTTCAGTTTTTCCACGGGTGAACGCTCCTTCCGGGTGACGACAGGCCAAAACGTGCCCAGCATAGCACAGTAAAAAGCTGCGGCGGTAAACAAATATTTGAGGCAATAATTTTAATTTTTTGAGTTATCTTTAAAGACGGTTCGCGGTGTGATGGCGATTTTCTAACCCCAGCCCGGATCGCCGATCACCAGCCGTGAGGCGGTTGCTGTCTATTGAAAGGGTGAAAGCTCGCCATGAAAAAGAAAATGCGAAGTTTGTTTTTGCCGCTGCTTGCTTGCGCCTTTGCCGCGGGCCTTTTCGGGCTCCAGAGCAACGACGCGGCGCGTGTGGAAGAAGCCGCCGCCCGGCCGCCCTCGCTTACCGAACAGACGGTTGACCCCGCCGAATGGGGCAGGCATTTTCCCCGTCAATATGAAGATCATCTCCGCACCTCCGAGTTGACCGGAACCAAATACGGCGGCGGCGGGTCAGGCAGTCCGGCCGCGAATCGGCTGGAGGAAAATCCGCGCCTGAAAATCCTTTATTCCGGATATGTTTTCAGCGCCGATTACCGCGCGCGGCGCGGTCACGCCTATATGCTTTCCGACCAGCGCGAAACCCTGCGCGTAAAAGCGCCCTTCAGTCAGTCTGGCGGTTGCCTGCAATGCCACGCATCCAACGTCGCGGTTTACAGGAATCAGGGGATCGCGAGCGGCGCGCCCGGCACGCCGGACGAACCGCTGACAAGCAGGAATGGCTACGACCAGTTGATGCGCGGCTTTGAAAAGGTCGGAAAAATGCCGTTCGACGAAGCGACAAAACTCGTGAACCATACGCTGGCCTGCATTGATTGCCACGATCCGAAAAACATGGAACTGCGCGTAACGCGCCCCGCGTTTATTCAGGGAATCCGCGCGCTGGCCGCGTCCGAAGCGACTGCCGCCCAGTTCCCATCCATCGAAAAATGGCGCGGCGGAAATCGCGCGGAACCATACGACCCCAACGCGATGGCTTCACGCCAGGAAAAACGTTCTTTCGTCTGCGGCCAGTGTCACGCCGAATATTTTTGCAATTTTGAAACCACGCTCTTTTACCCGTGGAATAACGGCTTGAAAGCCAATGAAATCGAGAATTATTACAATTCTTATAAATTCCCGGACGGACGGACATTCAGCGACTGGAAACACGAGAATAGCGGCGCGGAAGTTTTAAAAGCGCAGCATCCTGAATTTGAACTCTGGAGCCAGGGGATTCATTCGCGCAGAGGCGTATCCTGCGCCGACTGCCATATGCAATCCCGGCAGGAAGGCGAAAACCGGATAAGCGATCACTGGATACGCAGTCCGCTCCTGGGCAAAATGGAAGCCTGCCAGGACTGCCATCAGAGCACGGCGGAGGAAATCAGGGCGGAGGTTCAAGACATACAGGAGCGCACCCATAAAATGCTGCGGCGCGCCGAAGACTCCGTTGTGGAGTTGATCCGGGCGCTCGCCGATGCCCGGGCCGCCGGCTATGAAGACAGGCAGTTGCGGGAAGCGCAGGAATACCAGCGCGGCGCGCAGTGGCGCGTGGACTTCGTCGGATCGGAAAATTCCATGGGAATCCACGCGTCAGGCGAAGCGTTTCGCCTGCTGACCGAAGCGATGGATCTTGCAGCCAGAGGCAGAACCGCTGTTCACAACATACAACTCCGATGATTTAAATATGAAACAGGCTCCCGGTTTTTCAGGAGCCTGTTGATTGGCGTTTTAATTGGCAGAGACGGCCGAAAAACCGTCTCTGCCAATTATCAACTTAGAACGCGAGGCGTATTTTCGCCTGGAACGTCCGGTGGCCTGTCTTGGTGTCCAGCAAACCGAACCAATCCCTGGACGTGGTGTTTATGGTTACAGAAGGGTTAGTGGGCTGATAGGTGCGCGGTCCCCACACCCATACGGCGTTTGACGGAGTCGCATGGTTGAAGATGTTCTGCGCGTCTATACGGAACTCAATCGTTTTTCCTTCCATGAATTCGATCTTTTTCCCCATGCTCATGTCAAGGTTCCAGCGGCCGGGCCCGGTCAGGTTGTTGCCCTGGAAGTTGCCGCGTTCGCCCGGCAGGGCGTTCTGGAAAACAATATCGCCCGCAACCGGATTGCCGTCGGCATCGAAATGATCAATAACCGCCAGAGCTTTTATGGTATTGTCGCACCAGTAAGCAACGGAAGCAAATGGCGTGGTATTAGATCCGACGATGTTCGGGTTC
>JAIRVC010000188.1 GCA_031254095.1 Acidobacteriota bacterium | reverse complement strand
CCAAAATATAAGCGTTTTTACCTTTCGCTTTGAGTACCTTTAATATTTCCAGCGGTGTGCGAATATCCGATAATATTTCTAGCGCGATAGGAATAACGGTATTTCCGGCAGCATGTTTTTTTGTTTCTTCGAGTGTTGGTTTTATCATGTTCTACATCTCCTTTTTTTCAATAGCCGCGCGTATCCTCAATTCGTCCATCAACCCGGAAAACTGTTCCAAATCGAGGGACTGGGCGCCGTCGCTCAATGCCTGTGCAGGATCGTTATGGGTTTCTACCATGATGCCGTCCGCACCCACGGCAAGGGCCGCCTTTGCGAGGGGAGGGACAAGGCTCCTTATTCCCGACGCGTGGCTCGGATCGGCGATGACGGGCAGATGCGTTTTTTGTTTCAGAAGGACAACGGCGGATAAATCAAATGTATTCCGGGTCATCGTTTCAAAGGTCCGTATGCCGCGTTCACACAGAATTACCTGGCTGTTACCGGCGGATACTATATATTCGGCGCTCATTAAAAGCTCATCAATCGTATTGGCAAGCCCGCGCTTGAGTAAAACAGGCTTTTTCAATTTGCCGACTTCCTTGAGCAAATCAAAGTTCTGCATATTTCGGGCGCCGACCTGCACAATATCTACATCCTCAAACAAATCAATTTGTGTCTGATTCATGATTTCCGAGACTATTGGAAGCCCCGTTTCCCGTTTCGCCATGCGCAGCATTTCAAGGCCTTCCGCCTGTTTGCCTTGAAACGCATATGGTGATGACCGCGGCTTGAATACCCCTCCGCGCAATGCTTTCGCCCCGCTTGCCTTTACGCTCCTTGCAATCTTCAAAATCTGCTCTTCACTTTCAACGGAGCAGGGGCCGGATATTACGGTAAAGAATCCTTCACCGATAGAAATATTGCCAACGTGAACAATCGTGTCATCCTCATGCACTGTCCGGTTTACTGCTTTGTACTGCTCGGTAATGCGTTTGCCGTATGCGACGATGTCGTTAGTTTGCACCACATGGTCAAGATCGACCGCCGCTGTGTTTCCGATAAGGCAGTCGGCGGTGTGTTCGGTTCCGACACTCAAAATTGTAGAGAACCCTTTTTGCTCCCACTCATGTATGAACCTTTCAATCTTTTCCTCTCTCACCTTTGGGTTCAAAACAAATACCATTTTCCCGACTCCTTTCTAAAAATAAAAAATCCCTGATAAAGCAAAACGCTTTATCAAGGACGAATCTTACAATTCGCGGTGCCACCTTGTTTCATGGGAATAACCCCATGCCCTCCGCAGGATACAAACATATCCCTCGCAACTAACGTATGCGTCACGTCATGGAATACTCAAAGTCCTCAGGACTCTTTTGACCATGCCCTCAGCGGTCCATTTAACAGCCTGCATCTCTATCCGGCTCTCAGCGCCCCGGACTCTCTGTACAGCACATATACTGTTTTTATCTCCGCGTCAACGGTTTGAAATTATTCAATTGTTTGTCGTTATAGCATATTGGAAAAAGGATGTCAATGAAAATTGTCAGGATAATTGCTATCTAACTGCGATTGTTGGATAATAACGATCTGAGGAGGTAGCCACTATGCAATGGAAAAATGTTCACGTCTTTATCAGCAGCACATTTAACGACATGCACGCCGAACGGGACTACCTGGTCAAAAATGTATTCCCCGCGCTGTCCGAATGGTGCGAGCAAAGAAAGCTTCGCCTTATCGATATCGATTTGCGCTGGGGGGTGACTGCGGCGGATTCTGAGGCGAAAAACACGGTAAAAACCTGTCTTAGAAATATTGACGAATGCCGCCCCTTTTTCTTATGCTTCCTGGGGCAGCGCCGGGGATGGGTGCCGACACCTAACGATATAGGAGAGGAAACATATGGCCTTTTTCCAAAGCTTTTGGAAGACGGCTACGTGGGTAAGGCCTCGGTTACCGAAATGGAGATAATCCACGCGCTCGTCGATCCTCTGCACAATGGCATACTGCGCGGTACAAAAGACGATTCACGAAGCGGAGAGGCGGTTCGGCACGCGTTTTTCTTCCTGCGTGATAATGGGTATATTGAAAGCGTCCGTCATCCGGATTTGCGGGCAATTTATACAAATGAGGCGGAAGCCGACCAAGCGGTTGCCGACGCCGAACTTGAAAGGTGGAGGGAGCGGGAAATCCCTCAGACAGGGCGGCCTGTTTTTGGCTACAGCGCGGTTTGGCAGGCGGACGGAAGCACGCCGGAAATCGCCCTGCCTCTCTGCGTCCCGACAACGGCGCAAAAGGACAGCCACGTATGGAGCTCCGCCTTTGAGGGTTGGAAAAATCGTTGGGCCGGGGCAGGGATCGAAGTAGATCCGGGCGGGGAAATAACCGGCGCAAACCTTATAAAGGCGGACGAATACAATGACGGGCTGACAAAGGGCAGGCTGGGTGATTTCAGTGTCGGCGGGCGCACATTGGCCGAGGCCGTTATCGAACAACTGCAAAACGCCATCGCTGAACGCTATCCGGAGCATATGTCCCTGGAAGAGCATTCGCCGCTCCAAAAGGAACTTGACCAGCAGGCGCAATTCTTACGGTCTGCCGGCGAGGGGTTTATCGAGCGGGCAGGCGATTTTGACGCCCTGAACGAATACCTGCAAAGCGGCGAGAAGCGGCCTTTTGCGCTAACCGCGTATGCCGGCATGGGCAAAA
>JAIRVC010000238.1 GCA_031254095.1 Acidobacteriota bacterium | reverse complement strand
TACCGGCGGCGCGCCGCTGAAACCAGCGAGGAAGACCGCATCGCCGGGCGCGGCGAAAAAAGCGGCGTTTTTACCGGCGGATACGCGATAAACCCGGTCAACGGCGAACGTATTCCAATCTGGATCGCCGATTATGTGCTTATCAGCTACGGCTCCGGCGCGATTATGGCGGTTCCCGGCCACGATCAGCGCGACATAGAGTTCGCGCGGAAATTTAATCTTCCAATCCGCGCCGTTGTCGCGCCAACAAACGAATGGCTGCAACGCGTCGCGGCCAAGTTCGGCGGAGAATTCGCCGGAATGTCGCAGGCGTATTACGAAAAAAGAATCGCCGATATCCCCGAAGCTTTTACGGAAGACGGCGTTTCCATACAGTCCGCCGGTGAAATGCTCTCGCTCGACGGACTCGCGACGCCTGAGGCAAAAGAGAAAATGATTGCGGGACTCGCGCAAACCGGCATCGGACGCGCCTCGGTCAAATACAAGCTGCGTGACTGGCTTTTCAGCCGCCAGCGATACTGGGGAGAGCCGATTCCGATTTTGCATGAGCTTGACGCCGAAGGGAACGCGACCGGATTGATAAGGGCCGTTGAAAATGAAGAACTGCCGCTGCTCCTTCCCGAACTTGAGGATTTCAAGCCGACCGGCAGGCCCGGCGGGCCGCTGGAGAAAGCCGTCGCCTGGATGAATGTCGAAAAGGACGGCCGCCGGTTCCGGCGCGAAACCAACACCATGCCGCAATGGGCGGGATCGTGCTGGTACTATCTACGCTTCTGCGATCCTAAGAACAGCCGGAGCGTGCTGGACGCCGAAAAGGAAAAATACTGGATGCCGGTAGACCTTTACGTCGGCGGAGCGGAACACGCCGTGCTGCATCTGCTTTATTCGCGTTTCTGGCATAAGGCGCTTTTCGACCGCGGCTGCGTTTCCACCATGGAGCCGTTTCAAAAGCTGGTCAACCAGGGGATGATTCTTTCAATAACCTACCGCGACAAGGCCGGGCGCATCATTCCCTACAACCGGATTCGCTTTGAGGAAGGAAAGGCGTTTTGCGCCGAAACGGATGAAGAGCTGACGGGCGAAACCGAGAAAATGTCAAAGTCGCGCGGGAACGTTATACCCGTTGATGTGCCGATGCAGAAATACGGCAGCGACGCCACGCGGCTTTACGAAATGTTCATGGGGCCGCTTGAAGCCGTCAAGCCGTGGAGTATGCAGGGGACTGAGGGCATCAGCCGCTTCCTGAACCGCTCGTGGCGCATGATCATCGACGATGAAGCCGGCAAAGCGCGGCTGAACGCGAAAGTCGCCAACGCCGACGCGTCCGATGAGCAGCTGCGCGTATTACACAAAACAATCCAGGCGGTAACGCAGGGAATGGAAAGCCTGAGTTTCAATACGGCCATCAGCCGCCTGATGGAGTTCGTAAATTATTTCACCGCGCAGGACATACGGCCGCGCGTCTGCATGGAAAATTTTGTTTTGCTGCTTTCGCCCCTGGCGCCGCATATCGGAGAGGAACTGTGGGAGGCGCTAGGACACGGGCAGTCGCTTGCGTTCCACCGCTGGCCGGAATTTGACGAGAAATATGTGCGTGAAAGCGTTATCGAGCTGCCGGTGCAAATCAACGGCAAGGTCAGAGGGCATGTCGCGCTGGCCGCCGACGCCGGACGCGATGACATTGAAAAAGCCGCGCTGCATGATCCCAAGGTGCAAAAACATCTGGAAGGACTCGCCATACAAAAGGTGGTCATTGTTCCAGGAAAGCTCGTCAGCATTGTAGCGAAGTAATGGAAAGGGGCGCGCGCCCGATAGATAAAGGATAATTCAGTGGCAAAATCAGCGGAAAACAAAACACGAAGCGACATGCTTGCCAACGAGAAGATCGGCAAACTTCTCAGGACGCTGTCGGTGCCTGCCGGCGTCGGAATGGCCATACAGGCGTTTTACAATGTCGTGGATACTTTTTTCATCAGCCGTTATACGGGAACGCTGGGAGTTGCCGGCACAACTATCGCCTTCCCTATTCAGATGATTTTAATAGGCATCGGCATCACGGTCGGCGTCGGCGGCGCGTCCATTCTTTCCCGCCGAATGGGCGAACGTGACCATGAAGGAGCGTCTTTCGCGCTCGGCAACATGATTTCGCTCTCCATTGTTTTGGGAATTATCTGCATGGCCGGCGGGCTGATTTTTATGAATCCGCTGCTTCGTGTTTTCGGCGCGGACAGCGCAATGATGCCTTACGCCAGGGATTACATATCCGTCATTCTGGTTGGAAGCCCATTTCTGGTGTTTTCCGTTGTTGCCAGTTCAGCGGCCCGGGCTGAAGGCAACGCCAAAGTCGCGATGTTTACGCTCGTCATCGGCGGCTGCCTCAACGTGTTGCTCGACCCGATCTTTATTATAACCCTTGAGCGCGGAGTGCGGGGCGCGGCCGAGGCCACGGTAATTTCCATCTTCGTTTCATGCCTCTTTTTGCTTCACTATATCCTGCGAGGCAAAAGCGAAATAGTCCTGAAGCCGCATCACCTGCGGTTAAAGCGGCCGATTGTTACGGAAATTTTCGCCGTGGGTTCTTCAGATTTCGCCCGCACCACCGCCATGAGCGCCACGTCTGCGATTTTCAACAATATCCTCAGAGGTCTTGGCGGCGCGACGCCGATCGCGGTTTTTGGCGTCTTCTTTCGCGTTGTCAGCTTTGTGTTCATGCCGATGATCGGCATAGCTCAGGGCGCGCAGCCCATCCTGGGCTTCAATTACGGCGCGAGACAGTTTCATCGCGTCCGGGACTGCCTCAAACTGGCCAACAAAAGCGCGACGGTCATCGCCTGCATTGGATTTATCATATTTATGATATTTCCGGAAAAGATTCTTGGAATATTCAGCCCGGATGAAGAAGTCGTCGCCATTGGAACAAGCGCGATCCGGTGGATGGTGCTGGCATTTCCGCTGATCGGCTATCAGAACATAGGCGCGAGTCTTTTTCAGGCGATCGGCAAAGCCAAACCGGCCATTTTCCTCGCATTCTCGCGTCAGGTGCTGTTTCTGATTCCGCTCGTGCTTATTCTATCGAAG
>JAIRVC010000140.1 GCA_031254095.1 Acidobacteriota bacterium | reverse complement strand
CGGACAGTGCCAATGTATTCCATAAGATGGTTCGGCGGATTTTTCTAACCACTAACCACTAACCACCTTTAGACGGCCAGTTTCTACAATATCATCAGATGACGTGCAATTCAAGCAATCTGCACGAGTAGAAAAATTACGTCCGGATGGTCATGAACATCGCAAGGCCAGCCGCGGCGAAAAGAATGTTCGGCGCCCAGGCGGCAATGACCGGAAGCAGCAGGCCGTAAGCGCCCATCGCCTCAAAGGCGCCTGAAATTCCCCAGTAAACGACTGCAATCGCTATACTTATGCCTATGCCGAAAAAAGCGCCCCTGCGTCCGGCGGAGAAAGCGAAGGGAATTCCCACAAGCGCCATAATCAGGCAGCTTACGGGGAAGGCGGCTTTCTTGTAGAGTTCCACCTGAAGTTCGATCGCGTTATAGCCCGATTGCCGCAGATATTCGATATATTGGCGTAATTCGATATATGTGAGCTTTGAAGATTCCTTTGGCTGGAAAATCTCCCTTTTAAAATATCCGGCGCGTTCCGGAAGATTAACCGGTTTTTCTTCAAACCGTTCAAATTGCTCCGATTCGTAGTCGCGCAGCCAGCCGTTTCCAAGCGTCCAAATGCCGTCGCCCAAACGCGCGTGTTCGGCGTAAATGCGCCGCCGCAGACGGCTCCGTTCAAAATCGACTTCATATACGTTCAGATCGACAAAGGAATTTTGGCTGCTGTCGAAATATTCATAATTATAGATGCGCCCATGATCGCCCAGGATCCATTTTCTTTCAGGATGTTTTGCTGTCCGCGCGGGCTTGTTCATAATGAAATTTCGCAAATTGTCCTGCCGGTTGTTCGCGTAAGGCAGAACGTAATCCTGCATCAGGAAAAGACCGGCCGAAAAAAGCGCCGCCGACGCAATAATCGGAACCGACAGACGGTATAGACTCCAGCCGCTTGCCTTGACGGCGGTAATCTCCGAATCTTTTTCCAGAACGCCGAAGCTGACCAGAGCCGAGAGCAGGATCGACATCGGAATCCCCACAATCAGAATCTGCGGAGTTAAAAAGATCAGGTAATCGGCTAATGAAATAATGGAAATTGAATTTCGGATAACGTCGTCGAGCAATTCAAAAACCGTCAGCAGTAGAAACAATGTCGTGCATGTGACCAGCGACCAGAGAAAATAAACCAGAAAACCTCGCAGGATGTAGAAATCCATGATTTTGGGCAGCCATGGAAGCAGGGAAGCGCGCCGTCTGAAAGTTTTATGCGGGCGCTGATTTTTATTCACGCGCTTCGCCGGTTTTTCCCCGCACGGCCGGCGGAACCAGCCAGGCAATTTCCAGGGGATCAACGTTATCCAGTTATTGAGCGCGAAACGTTTTTCAGCCATGGAAAGCAGAAGCAAACCGATCAGAGTAAGAATTATATTCGCCGTCCATGGACCCAGCCACGGGCTGATTTTTCCCACGGAAGCCATTCTGATGCCGTTGGCGAAAAGCGCGTAAAAAGCGATTACCGTAACAAGGCCCAGCCCGAACCCGTATGCGCGTCCCGATTTCGGCGCGCTGACAGATAAGGCAAGCCCCAGGAGTGAAAATGGAATAACTGAGAAAGGAAGGGACATTCTGCGATTTAGTTCAATTATTCGTTTAACATTTTCCTCCGGACTTATCGTTGCCCGATCGCGTAATAAATCGGAAGTTTTTAATTCCCTGGCTTTTATCGGGCTTGAGGCGTCCGGATTTTCAGAACTCGCGGTTTGACCGGCGGAAACATTTCTTCTGATTTCTATGGGAATATCGGTGGATAAAAAAAAGCTTTGCGTGTCATTTTCCGGTTCGCCGATGGCCGTTGAATAACTCGCCCCCTGTTCCATATGAAGCTGAATCCGGCGATTGTCCGGATCGCGCACCCAGGAAGCTTCGCGCGCGACCACTATCCGGGGAATTTCATCGTTCGCACCGTCGGCGAGAAAAATACCGGACAGGCGTTGTTTGTCGTTGGATAAATCCCTGATGTAAAACACGAGGCCCGGCAAATCGTCATTAAAGACACGGGCATGGATCCGCGTTGTCGCCGCCGATACGCTGACGCGGTCCACAAGCTGGCGGCGGAAATCGTTGGTTCGCGGGGCCGCCGCAAGTGAAAGCAGCGCCGTTAAAATACCGATGACAGCGCCGAAAATAAAAATGAAACGCAGCGGCGACCGGAGCGGCATTCCGCAGGCGCGCAAGGCCAGTATCTGGCTTTCGCCGGAGAGCCCGCCAAGACCGATGAGAACGCCCGTCAGAAATGAAAGCGGCAGTGAATAAATAAGGATGTTCGGCAGAATTGCTCCCGCGAGGGCAAACATGACGCCGGGCGAGGCGTTTTTCGTTATAAGGAGTTCCGAGAGCGTCCCGAATTCGTGCGCGGACACGACAAATGTCAGGACGGCGAACGTAATTGCAAAAGGCGGCGCTATGGCGCGAAACAATAATTTATCTACCTTACGCATGACGGAGAAAGGCTATCATAATTTTTCATTAACACAGGAAAGAGCGCAGCGCGCCCATCAACGCGGCAACGTCAATCGGCTTGGACAGATGGCCGTTCATGCCGGATTTTAATGCGCGTTCAACGTCCTCGCGGTAAGCGTTGGCGGTCATGGCGATAATCGGAACCGCGCCGGCGCCAGGATGGCCGGACGCGCGCAGCGCTTCCGTTGCCTGGTAGCCGTTCATTACCGGCATCTGTATGTCCATTAAGATCAAATCAAAATAATTTTCGGGCGATTTCAGGAATAGATCAAGCGCCTCCTGCCCGTTTCCGGTTTCTATTGTTTCGGCATGGATTTCGCTTAATATTTCAATAAGAATGACGCGGTTGATCTCAACGTCGTCCACTATCATTATGCGTTTGCCCGAAAGGTCGGGCGGCGCGGTCTCCTCCTGCCCGGTTTCGTCCTCCGCGCGAACGGTCTTTTGCATTTCAAGGGTGAAACTGAAAGCGGAGCCCTTGCCCAGCGAACTTTGAACGGTGATCATGCCGCCCATTTGCGCGACCAGCGTCTGGCTGATGGCAAGGCCCAGGCCGGTGCCGCCAAAACGCGCCGCGATACTGTGGTCCGCCTGCTCAAACGCCAGAAACAGCTTCTCCGCCTGTTCTTCCGAAATGCCGATACCGTTGTCGGTCACGCTGAACCGGCATGTAATGGATGATTCGTCCTCCGAAAGAATATCGGCCAGAAACGATATGCGGCCGTTTTCAGGCGTGAATTTGACGGCGTTGCCGAGCAGATTTATCAACACCTGCTTCAAGCGCAGTTTGTCGCCCAAAACTTTATAATTGGGCATATCCTCGAAATTAACGTTAAAGCTGAGGCGCTTGTCATTGCACCGCTGGTCTATTATGTGTTTTACCTCCGTCATGGTGGAGCGCAGCGCAAAAACATCTTCGGATAATATGAACTTGCCGGATTCAATCTTGGACATATCAAGCACATCGTTAAGTATTCCAAGTAAATGATCGGAAGCGATTGATATTTCGTTCAGCGATGAGAGGGTCTTGGCATTTTCGGCGTAATTTATGGCAATTCTGGTCATGCCGATAATGGCGTTCAGGGGCGTCCTGATTTCATGGCTCATACGCGCAAGGAATTCGCCTTTTGCTTTCGAGGCGACTTCGGCCGTATGGGTCTGAACCTCCAACTCGGCGGTGCGCGCCAGCAGTTCCTGTGTGCGTTCGTCCACCGTCCGTTCCAGCTCCTTGCCTGTTTGCCGTTTACGGATAAGGAGCACGGTAAGAAGTCCAAGCACCAGCGCCAGCATGATCGAGGCCGCAACCAGATACGGAACCTGCGCCCGCGCCATTTTGCCGCGATAATCGAATACCCGGCGGATCCAGCTTTCGGTTATGGCGTCGGTGTCGATGAGGCTCTGCGCCTTGCTCATGATGGAGCACAGCGTAGTTTGCCTCAGGTTAAAACCGAATTGCGATTCATATGACCGGCTAAGCACAAGGTTCGCTTTCAGGCCGGTCATTTCCATATAATTGGTGGCGTTGAGCAACAGGTTGCACGTAGCCATAAGCAAGTCTATATTGCCTTTCGCAAGCGCGCTGAATCCTTCGTAATTATTGTTAAATACGACAATATTTTCGTGGTTCGGAAAAAGTTCGTTAAACAGTTCGGCATATGCGGAATTAGCCAGCATACCGACACGCATCCGGCCGACCTGTCCAATATTTATATCCGGAAGATCGGCGCTGGAAAGCAGCGCGTAATGGTCGGTCAGGTATGCGGTATCGGTCCATAGAAAACGACCTTCCCGCGCCGGAGTACGTATCAGCTCGCCGGTGAGGGCTATCGTACCGTTTTCCAGCATTGCGAGCACATCGCTCCAGTTGTCGCGTATGGAATTTATGCTGCTTAATGTAAAACCGGTAATATTCGCTATCTCTCTGATGATGTCAACCGTGATGCCCTGCCACTGGTCATCCTTATCATTAAAAAAGCTGTTCGGGTAGTTGTCGGGCGGCAAGGCGATTGGAATGACCGCGGCAGGGTTTTGGTGCAGACGCAGGTAGGAGCGTTCTTTTTCGTCGAGCATCAAATACAGCATATGGCTAAGATACGCCGTCTTTCCTTTCGCGCGCAGTTCAGTCATTTTACTTAAAGCGCCGCTTTCCAGATACTTCTGCACGGCCGAGATAACAGGGGCCAGGGCGGGATCCGCGGTTGAAAGGGAAACCGTAATAAAAAGGGTTGGAGAGAATGGCTCTACTTTTACGTCCCCGTAAATTGAGAACACGGCTTCGGCATCGTTATCCACCAGGATCGCGTCGATTTCCTGGTTTATTAATCCGTTATAAGCGCTCTCATATGTGGTAAATCCCACCGAAGTATATGAATGCCCGGTTGCGGAATCGATCTGGTTTTTAATTCCCGCGCCTTCGATGAATCCGTATGTCAAAGGATGATGCCTGCCTAATACGGACAGGCTTGCGCTGTCTTCGCGCGTAACGGCTATCGCCGTTCGTTCCGCGACAGGTTCGGTCATAAATATTTTAGTATTCGAGGAAGCGGGCAATGCGGCGGTAAAAGAAATTTCACGACTGGAAAAGCCGCGCAGGAGCGCGTCCCATTCGTAAAGGGCAGGAGTGACGCGAAGGTCGAAGAAATCTGAAAGCCACGCGCTGAGCAACGCGGCGAAACCGTCCAGTTCGCCGTTTTCCCGTTGAAAACAAGCGTTGCCCGCGGGCATTCCGAATATTAGATTGCCGCCGCGGGCGCGTATGCTTTCGATAGCCCTGATTTCTTCATCGGTTATATTCGGGATCTCTCTGTAGCTCTTGTATTCCGCCGAATTAGGCGATGTTTGCCGGGCCGCGGACGCGCAACCGGAGAACAGGGGCATAATCAACAGGAATAATACGCACAGACATCGTTCCATTAAGGATGCTACCTTTCAGCGTCAATCTTTTGTGAAGCATTGACCTTAATAAAGAAGCATTGTATCATAGCTCAGATGCTATCCAGATGTAACGCTAACGCCATTATTGCCCGGTTACGCCGGATTATTCCAGTAGCGCATTATTCGATCAAGCGCTAAATGTTGATTTAGCATATCATTGCGCGGCATGTTCCGCAACTATACGCACATATTGAAAAAGAGCGAGGTAAAGGATGAAAAATAAAAATATGGCATTTTTTATTTCGGTATTTTTATTGCTAACATCTTTCTCTACCTCTTGCTCGAACGACGACGAGCAAATCAAAGCTATCCGTGATCGCGGCTTTCTTCGGGTCGGCGTTAAGGTTGACGTGCCCCGTTTCGGTTATTTAAACCCCGTCACAAATAAGATGGAGGGCATGGAAATCGATCTTGCGCGGGCTGTAGCCAGGGACATATTGGGCGACGAAAACGCCGTCAGATTCATGAACATCACGGCGCAGACAAGAGGCCCCATGCTCGACAACGGCGAGATCGACATCGTTATTGCCACGTTCACCATTACCGAAGAACGCAAAAAGAGCTTCAACTTTTCCCGCCCGTATTTTACGGACGAGCTTGGCTATCTGGTGCGTAAAGACTCGTCTGTGCGAAGCTCGAATGATTTAAACGGCAAAAGCATCGGCGTAGCCAAGGCAAGCACGGCGATGGCCGCCTTTGAGAGTGAAAGTAAAGATTCGGGCATTAGCGTGACTTTAAGCGAATATTCCAGCTATCCGGAGATCAAGGCCGCTTTGATTAACGGCGACGTGGAAGCGTTCGTTTCGGACAAATCAATTTTATACGGTTATCTGGACGATGCCTGCATATTGCTTGACGAGGGATTTAACCCGCAACAGTACGGCATTGCCGGCAAATTAACGAATCACAAGCTGGCCGCCCGCGTTAATTCATTGATGGAGACGCTTGAAAATAACGGAGAACTGGCGGCAATCCTTGAAAAATGGGGCTTATAAAAAAATGACTGCGCCCGGAACGCGGATCTGAACGCGCGGCGCCCGCGACCGTTTTGCCATATGCCTTTTGCGGATTTCGACGCCTTTTACATCGCCAAGGCGATTTCCTTCTGCCGTTCCCATTCGGCCTTGCAGGCATTCAACGAGA
>JAIRVC010000133.1 GCA_031254095.1 Acidobacteriota bacterium | reverse complement strand
CGGACAGTGCCAATGTATTCCATAAGATGGTTCGGCGGATTTTTCTAACCACTAACCACTAACCACCTTTAGACGGCCAGTTTCTACAATATCATCAGATGACGTGCAATTCAAGCAATTTGCACGAGTAGACAGGGCAGACGCATCTAAATTTTCCGCCTGAATTGCGGCTTATCGTGCGATTGAACATTTTGAACACCTTAAAAAAATATTGGTAAAAACGCTAAGGTATTCAAAAAGCACACTTTTTAGATGCGTCTGCCCTGCTCTAAAAACAGGGCTAGCACATTAAAAAATATAAAACACCTCAACTCAGCGCCGTAGTAGACATGGGAACGCCGGCGGGACGACAGCGGTTCACTTTTTAAAGTTTTCACGGCAGTCGCCGAAATGAATCAAGCATATGAACAAAAACGTTTCTTTAGTATATTAACGGTTATGGAAAATTACATTTGCATTCACGGACATTTTTACCAGCCGCCGCGCGAAAATCCCTGGCTTGAGGCGATTGAGCGCCAGGCGTCGGCGCAGCCTTATCACGATTGGAACAAGCGGATCACGGCGGAATGTTACATGCCGAACAGCATCGCTCGTATTCTTGACGACAAGGGGCGCATTGACAGAATTATCAACAACTATTCCCGCATCAGCTTTAATTTCGGCCCGACTCTGCTGTCCTGGATGGAAGCGGAGGAGCCTGAAA
Organism: Acidobacteriota bacterium; assembly: GCA_031254095.1. GTDB lineage: Bacteria > Acidobacteriota > UBA6911 > UBA6911 > UBA6911 > UBA6911. The sequence continues at coordinate 2,451 of JAIRVC010000133.1, read as the reverse complement.
CCTACGCTCGCATTCTGGAAGCCGACATAATGAGCCGCGACCGTTTTTCCGGACACGGCTCGGCGATGGCGCAGGGCTACAACCACGCCATTCTGCCGCTGTGCAACAATCGCGACAGGCTTACGCAGGTCATATGGGGAATAAGCGATTTCACGCGGCGCTTCGGCCGCCGGCCCGAAGGAATGTGGATGCCGGAAACAGCCGTCGATCTGCAAACGCTGGATGTCATGGCGCAGCAGGGAATCAAATTTGTCGTTCTCGCGCCTCATCAGGCTAAAAACATCCGCAAGCGCGGAGAAAGCAAATGGCAAAGCGTCGCCGATTATGGCATCGACACCGGCAGGGTCTACGAAATTGAACTGCCCGGCGGTCAAAACATGGCGGTTTTTTTCTATAACGGCGTGATATCCAGCGCGGTGGGGTTCCAGAGACTGCTGGGCGACGGAAGTAATTTCCTGAACCGGCTCATGGGCGCTTTTTCTCCGGGACGCGACTATTCACAACTGGTGCATATCGCCGTTGACGGAGAAACTTTTGGTCACCATCACCAGTTCGGCGAAATGGCTCTGGCATTCGTGATCGACAAAATCGAGTCGGACATGAAAGTCCGGTTGACCAACTATGGGGAATATCTGGAAAAAAATCCTCCTTCCTGGTGCGCGGAGATATGGGACAACAGCTCGTGGAGTTGTTGCCACGGGGTTGAACGCTGGCGGGAGGACTGCGGCTGCTCGACCGGCGGGAATCCCGGCTGGCGGCAGAAATGGCGCGCTCCGTTGCGCCGGGCGCTGGATGAGCTGCGCGACCGGCTTGAACCTCTTTACGCAAGCGAGGCGGGGAACCTGTTCAACGACCCCTGGGCCGCCCGCAATGATTATATTGATCTGATCATGGATCACGAGCCGGAAGCGGCCGGGCGTTTTTTCGAGGCGCACGCCAGGCGGCCGCTTGATGATAAAGAACGCATCCGCGCCCTTGAGCTTCTTGAAATGCAGCGGCACGCGCTTTTGATGTATACGAGCTGCGGCTGGTTTTTCGACGATCTCGCCGGAATTGAAACCTTGCAGGTTTTGCAGTACGCTGGCCGCGCGATTCAACTGGCCGAAAAGCTGTCAGGCAAAAGCGATATCGAAGCTCCTTTTCTCGAAACGCTGGATGAGGCGAAAAGCAATCAGCCTGAAAAAGGAAACGGCCGCGATCTTTATCTGAAACATGTACGGCCGTCAATAATTGATGATCCTGACATAGCCGCGCATTACGCCATGCGTTCCCTTTTTGGGAACTTCCCTCAGCGCGCCGATTTTTATTCCCGTGTTATCGATTGCAGGGATATGCAAACCGTCGAACGGGACGGCGATAAGCTCATTCTTGGAAGCTGCGCTATAACGTCAAAGATAACCGGCGAATCCTCGGATTTGGATTTCGCCGCGATTTACCAACGTACCGCAAAAGCCTGTCTGCATCTTAAAAAGCCGGAACCCATAGACAAAGAATATGAGGACGCGAGGCAAAAAAAGATAGCCGAAATGCGCGGCGTCTTTGAAAAAGAACAGGACATGACCAGGGTTTTCCGGCTTATGGAGGAATGTTTCCGCGACGGCTGTTTCGAGCTGGCAAATCTTATAGAAGACGAACGGCTGGAAATATTTGAGCGTATATTTATGGCCGCGGTCACAGATTTCAGGGCGCACGCCCGGCAAATGTTCGCCCGCATTACGCCTGTTGTGGAATTAATGCCGGGTCTTGACATGAAGCCCATGCCGCGCTTTGAGGCCATCGCCAACGAGCATTTTCATTTTCAATTGCTGGATGACTTTCTACGCCGCCCCGTTCTGCCCGACGCTGTACGGTCATTGCTGAAAACGGCCGAATGCCTGAACATAAAGTGGCAGGAAAACAGACTTGAGCCTGAAATCCGGTCAATCATTGAAACGCTTGCCCGCGAAGCGCTGCAGTCGCCGGCCGATACAGCGGCGCGGCACAATTTAACAACCGCCTTGAGAGCGGAAAAAATTCTGCCGTTTGCGGTGAATTTTTATGAAACGCAGAACCATTGCTACGCGTTGCTGCGAAATCAATATCCTGAAATAAAAGCCGCCGCTGATAAAGGCGATCCGGACGCCGTAAATTCCATAGAGGAACTTAAAACGCTCGGCACGCTGCTCTCGATAAAAGTGGATGATTAATCACCGGCCGCCTCACGGCGGGCCGGTGATTTAGTGGCTAGCAGCTAGTGGCGAGTGGCTAGTTTCCGGCTTTGCCGGGAACGCGGGCATTCTGCCCGCAATTCTTAATAAAATGCAGGCGATACGCCTGCATTTACAAATCTAAGCTAGCCACTCGCCACTAGCTGCTAGCCACTAACTACTAATCATCCACTTTTATCGAGAGCAGCGTGCCGAGCGTTTTAAGTTCCTCCATGGAATTTACGGCGTCCGGATCGCCTTTATT
>JAIRVC010000059.1 GCA_031254095.1 Acidobacteriota bacterium | reverse complement strand
GTCGGCATCAACGACATCACTCAGCCGGAAACGCTGGCGCATCTATTGAAATATGATTCGGTTCTGGGACGGTTCAACAAAAGCGTTGAAATCAAAGACGGAAAACTTATGGTCAACGGCAGGGCTATAAAGGTTTTCAGCGAAAAAGATCCGGCCGCGCTTGACTGGAGTTCGCTGGGAACAGCGGTCGTCGTTGAATCCACCGGAAAATTCAACGACGGAGAAACCGCCAGGGCGCATCTCAAGGGAACCGTTAAAAAAGTTGTTATTTCCGCGCCGGCTAAAAATGTTGACGGCATGTTCTGCATGGGCGTCAATCACAGGAATTACGACCCGGCAAAGCATAACGTTATTTCCAACGCTTCCTGCACAACCACCTGCCTTGCGCCGGTAGTAAAGGTTCTGGACGACAATTTCGGCGTCGAGGCCGGTTTCATGACCACCGTTCATAGTTACACCAACGATCAGAACCTGCTGGATCTGCCTCACAAGGATCTGCGCCGGGCTCGCGCCGCCGCCGTCAACATTGTTCCAAGCACAACCGGCGCGGCCAAGGCAATTGGACAGATATTGCCGCACCTTGAGGGCAAACTCGACGGTTTCGCTCTCCGTGTTCCGACTCCGAACGTTTCCCTTGTGGATCTTGTAGTCACCGTACGAAAAGCGGCAGGGAAGGAAGTGGTGAACAAGGCTTTCAAGGCGGCGGCGGAAGGCGAATTGAAAGGGTATCTCGGCTATTCCGAAGAACCGCTGGTTTCGTCCGATTATATGCGCGATCCCTTTTCCGGAACGGTGGACGCCCTGTCAACCAAGGCAAACGGCAATCTTATAAAGGTAATCGCCTGGTACGACAACGAGTGGGGTTATTCATGCCGCCTGCGCGACATGGTCAAATACGTAATTAAGTAATGGCAACTTCCGAAAACCCCAAACTCTGCGTTACGCTCCTTCGGCAAAATGCTCATTTACCTAATATGTAAACTCCGCTTTTGCCTCAGTCGCAAGCCTTGATTTTGGGGTTTTCGGAAGTTGCCTAATTTTAGTTAAAAGGAAATGCTATGCCAAAACTTACTATTCATGACCTGGAACTCAAAGACAGGAAAGTATTCCTCAGGGTGGATTTCAACGTTCCGTTGAAAGACGGGAAAGTTGTCAACGATCTAAGGATACGCGCGTCGCTCCCGACCATACGCTATGCCGTTGAGCATGGCGCCGCGCTTGTAATCGCTTCGCATCTGGGGCGCCCGAAAGGAACGCCGAACCCGGAGTATTCCCTCGCACCCGTGGCCGAACGTCTGCGTGAAATGCTTGACAGAAAGGTGACTTTCGTTCCGGATTGCATCGGTCCGGAAGTGGAAAAGGCGGTTGCCGCGGCCGGGCCGGGCGATGTGATAATGCTTGAAAATCTGCGCTTTCATCCGGAAGAAGAAAAAAACGATGCGGAATTCGCGAAGAAACTTGCCGCCGGCATGTCTCTTTACGTAAACGACGCTTTCGGGACAACGCACCGCGCGCACGCTTCGACCAAAGGAATTACGCAGTTTGTGGAAAAAGCGGCCGCCGGGTTTCTTTTGGAAAAAGAACTCAGGTATCTTTCCAGCGCGCTGGAAGCGCCGGAGCGGCCATTTGTCGCCATTGTCGGCGGCGCGAAAATTTCCGACAAAATCGAAGTCATTAAAAATTTGATCGACAATGTCAGTTGCCTGCTGATTGGCGGGGCGATGATGTTTACTTTCCAGAAATGCCTTGGAAAAAACATCGGCAGATCTCTGTACGAAGAAGACAAAATTGAGCTTGCAAAAAAAACTGCTCGCCGAAGCGGGCGACAAAATCATACTGCCGTCCGACGTTGTGGTGAGTTCCGGAATTGACGACGCCGCCGGAGCGCGCATTGTCCCGGCCGACGCTATTTCAGACAATGAAATGGGCCTCGACATCGGTCCGCAAACGGTGGCGCGTTATGCGGAAATTATCCGCTCCGCCAAAACGATTCTCTGGAACGGGCCTATGGGAGTGTTTGAAAAAGACGCTTTTGCCGCCGGAACTATTTCCATAGCAAAAGCCGTTGCGTATTCCGAAGCTATTTCCATTGTCGGCGGCGGCGAATCGGCGGCGGCAATCGCCAAAGCCGAGCTTGAAAAGATGATTACGCATGTTTCCACCGGCGGCGGCGCATCGCTGGCGCTCCTTTCGGGGCACGTTCTTCCCGGAGTCGCGGCCCTGAACGATAAATTAAAGACCAGGACGCCGGTTATCGCTGGAAACTGGAAAATGCACAATACATGGAGCGAAGCACGCGCGCTGGCACGGGCGATACGCAAAGGGGTCGGCGATACGGCGCGGGTTGAGGTTGTCATCGCGCCGCCGTTTACCGCGCTCCCGGTAGCGGCGGAGGAAATAAACGGAAGCGGGGTCACGCTTGCCGCCCAGAATGTTCATTGGGAAGACAAAGGCGCTTTTACGGGGGAAATCAGCACGGCGATGCTGAAAGACGCTGGCTGCGGCATGGTTATACTCGGCCATTCCGAGCGGCGTCAGTATTTCGGAGAAACGGATGAACTGGTAAACCGTAAGGCACGCGCGGTTTTGCGCGCCGGACTCCAGCCGATTATCTGTATTGGCGAAACTTTGTCGGAGCGGGAATCCGGAAAGCATGAAGAAACCGTATCTAAACAGCTTGCCGGAGGACTTGACGGCTTGACAGACGAGGACCTCTTACGTATTATATTCGCTTACGAACCGGTATGGGCAATAGGCACCGGGCGGACGGCATCGCCTGAAACGGCTCAGGAGATGCATGGTTTCATCCGCGGATGGCTTTTTGATAAATTTGGGAAAAACGCCGGAGCGGTTCGTATTTTATATGGCGGCAGCGTCAAGCCGGATAATATAGATGCCTTGATGCGTCAGCCGGATATTGACGGAGCGCTGGTCGGTGGCGCTTGTCTGGAAGCGGAAAGTTTTCTGCGCATTATCCGTTTTCAACTCTGATTCAGATCAGCCCGATATTTCATGGCGGTTTTTGGCAATTATTCAGCGTTTCCTTGAAAACGACATGAAATATCGGGCCGACATAGGGCAGGAAGAAAGTTAGAAATGCTATATTACTTTGTTGTAGCGTTGCATGTCATTGTATGCGTCTTTTTGGTTCTGGTCGTACTTCTGCAATCGGGGAAAGGCGCAGATCTGGCTGGCGCGTTCGGCGGCGGCGCGACCCAGACGGCTTTTGGAAGCCGCGGGCCGGCTTCGTTCCTGACGCGTATGACAACGGTAGTCGCCATTATTTTTATGGTGACCAGCATCGGTTTGTCGTTGATGGGCGGAAAACGGTCAGTGGATGATAAATCAATTCTGGAAACCTCCGGAAGAGCATCCGCGCCGGCGCAGGAACAGCAGAAGACGGACACAAACGCCGCGCCCGCGTCCATACCGACGCCCGATCAAATAGAAGAACAGATCAGGCAGATTCAGGAAAACCGGCAGACCGCTCCTGCGGATACGATGCCTGAGTTTGCGCCTGTCGAATAGCCCGATTAAATAACCTGCTTTTATTAATCGCGGCAAACGCGATTTTAATTTAGTGCCGAAGTGGTGGAATTGGCAGACACGCCATCTTGAGGGGGTGGTGGGCGACGCTCGTGAGGGTTCGAGTCCCTCCTTCGGCACCAACAACACATCCAACACAATCCAGCAAAGACCAAAACGACCAATAAAAACGCGTGTTCCGCGTGTTTTGCGCATAATGCCGTCCATTGCCGTCTATTGAAATCCTGCAACAATTGGCTGTATAATTGGCTGTACATGAAGTCAGCAAGGGGGAGATACAGCCATGAAGAGAAAACTTACTGAAATTGCAGTCAAAAACGCTAAACCTGGGAAAACGCGCCGCACGCTATTTGACGGCGGCGGTCTTTTCATTGTCGTTGAAACTACAGGCGGCAAGTTGTGGCGTTTTCAATACCGGTTTGAAGGCAAACGAAAATTATTGGCATTGGGGAAATATCCTGACGTGTCGCTGCAGGAAGCAAGGAAGCGACACGCTGAAGCGCGTGAACGTCTGGCTCATGGAATAGACCCTTCAACGGCGCGAAAGGTTGAAAAACAGATCAGCGCGGAACGAGCGGCAAATACTTTTGAATTTGTCGCCAGAGAATGGCTGGCCGTCTGGAGCAGAGACAAGGTAAAAACGACGATTGAACATACTCACGCTCGTCTGCGTAACGACATATTGCCGGTGCTTGGCGGCAAGCCCATAGCATTGATAACCACGCCCGACGTATTGACGGCATTGCGTCGCATCGAAGGCAGGGGCGCTATTGATACAGCGCATAGGTCGAAAAACATAATTTCCCAGATTATGCGCTACGCCGTAAGCACGGCGCGCGCCGAACAAAACCCTGTTCTCAACATTGATTCAACCGCGCTTCAATCGCGCCCGGTAAAACACATGGCGAGCATAACGGAACCGGCGCGCATTGCGGAACTATTGCGGGCTATTGATGTCTACAGAGGAACGTATCAGGTGCAGGCGGCGCTGCGGCTCGCTCCGCTGGTCTTTGTACGTATTGGCGAACTTCGGACGGCGGAATGGGCGGACATTGATCTTGAACGAGCCGAATGGAAATACACGGTTTCAAAAACAA
>JAIRVC010000002.1 GCA_031254095.1 Acidobacteriota bacterium | reverse complement strand
CAAACCAGTTATTCGCGATGGTGGTCATCGCCAGCATTCCGCAAAGACTTCCGCCCGCGCCGAACAAAATTCCATAAGCCAGGTATAGCTCCCACAGCCTGGTATGAAAACTGGCGGCTATAAAACACAGCACGCTCAAAACGCCGCCCGCGGCCAGAGCTTTTTTGGCGCCATAGCGCATCACTAACATTCCGGCAAACGGCGTGAGGAGTCCCTGTACAACCATCGCCAGGGAGTTTGCCCATGATATTGAGGCGCGGCTCCACCCGAAGGTTTCGTGCAGGCGGGGAAGGAAATCAGGAAAGGAATAAAGCATGATGCCCGTCCAGGCAAAATACATTACGGCTGTGACGGTAAGCGCTTTCCAGCCAAAAAATTTATCAGGTCTTGCCCAGGCGCTATTCATACACTTTCCTCCAATTGAAATGTCCCCTGCCTATAACTTTGTTCCAGAAGTTACCCTCAAAGATGGTTCACGGTGAATTTTTTCTGACCACTGATCACTAACCACTGGCCGCCGTGAGGCGGCTTGTATTAATACCGCAATTAATCTTTCACACCGCTGAGCGCCGCTCCGACCGCGCCGCAGTACTCCGGGTTTTCGCAATTGAGAAATTCAAAGGTCAAATATTTTTCAAGGGCTCCGGCAAAAGCCCTGTTTTTCGCAAGTCCGCCCATGATGACGACGCGTCCCGCCGGGGGGATCGTCAAATCATTGTATACGGTGGCGGCGCGCGCGGCGGCGGCTTTTATCGCGGACGACATTATCGCTTCCCCCGGCGCTCCGTTATTGAGAAGGCTCAGCGCGTCAAGTTCGGAGAACACGACGCAGCCCTCGTTTATAGCGCCCGCGTCGGGTCCGTCACAGTTCCCGGCTTGAGTTTCAGTCAATTCAAGCCTCATCGCCAGATATTTCAGAAATGTGCCGATACCGGCCGCGCATTTTTGATTGAGCGCGTATTCGCGTATCAAACGCTCATCGCCCAGCGTCACGGCAATCGTCTCATCTGCGCCGACGCTCATCACGCCCGAAGCTTCCGGAAAGTAAAAACGCGCCGCGCGGGACGCGGCTATAGTTTCCGAAACAACGCCTGACGCAAAAGGTATGTCATATTTCCCTTTCCCTGTAGCCGTCACATTCTTTATATCGCCCGCATCAATTCCGGCGGCGTTCAGCGCCTCATCGTAAACCCGGCGCGCCTGTTCGGGACGGTCGATCCCTCCCGTTGAAACTATCGAGCGCCCGATTATGCCGCCGTCCTTCATGATAACGGCCTTCGTGTTTTCTATCCCCATGTCAATTCCGGCGATCAGCATTTTACGTCCCCCTATTCGTCAAGCTTTTGAAGGCCGAGGCTCTCCATCCAGGTGTCCAGCTGCTCCAACATGCGCTTTTCGTCAAGATCCACACGGTCGCCGGACTGAGCGCCTTCGTAGCACATAACGCTGTATCCAGCCTGACGCAGGCGCATCGCCTGTTCCTTGCGGGTAAGCGTACACCCGACGCCGGCGCGCCACAGGCCGAATAAAGCCCCGTCAGCCGCGAAAATATCCGCAAATTCGTTGAGCGCGAACGGGCGTAGATATTCGTCTATTTTGAAGTGGTGCGGCGCGCGCGCGTCGGGACCCGTCATAAAGCGGACGACATCCTCGCGCGTGGTCAATTCCATATCCGGCGAATACACCGGATATTCGCGGTCATCTATGCTGCCGTCAGGTTTTCTTTCAAGCTGCGACTGCGAGAAATGGGTATATTGCGAACCCAGGCAGACTGCGCCGTATTGTTCCATATAGCGGTAATATTTCAAAAAATGCCATGAGGGCGGATGAGCCTCTATCCATCGGAAACGCTCGCTGCCCACGGCGGCGATTTTATTCCGGACGCGCCACTCTACCTCGTCTCGGAGCGTCTTCCAGAACTTTACGGCAAGTTCCGGACCGATTTTGGCGAGGCTTCCAAGTTGGAAGAATGAATAAAGATCCTTCACCGACAATGGCGCGGGCGTGAACGTCATGAAATAGCTTACATCCGCTCTATACTGTTTGAGCAGGCGGCAATTGCGCGCTAACTCAAAGAGCGTTTCATCGTCAAGTTTTTGCCCGAAAACCGTCTCCATTTCATTGAGCTGCTTGAGCGTATTAAAATTTCTGTGGTCGAGCATGGCTTCTTCGCGTTTCTCGTCACGCTCGCCTATGTACATTGTAAAGTCATTCGTCCATCTTGCGATGGGCTTATAATCGCGGCACTGCTGCCCGCGTTTTATATGCGAATCGCACACGCAGGGGAACGGAACGGTGAACTGCCGTTCTGGAAAAGGCTTTCCATCCGCCGTGTATCCGAGAAACTGCGCGCCCCAGCAAGTGTTGTGATAGCCGCAAATCTCGCGTCCCCAACCGCGGACTTCGCTGGCAAGGCGCGCCCGGCGGGCGAACGCTTCGTCCTGAGCCGCCATCATCGCGCCAACCGGGTTGTCCTCCACGACGCGGATCGCGGGAAAAGCCGCCTGCCAGTCGATGGTAAAACTTGTGTTCCCTTGTCCTAATACGCTGTCCCTGCCGGCTATCGCCTTGTCGTAATTCCTTCTTATCTCTTTCGCAAGCTGCCAGCAATCAAGCGGCTTTGTTTCCCAACGTTGATTCTTCATAAACGCACCCTCCTATATCAGGGCTTTTTTATGCCATCCGGCAAGACGGGTGGCGCCCTCGCGAAGCATGTTCATAAACGCCTCGATGCGCAGCGCCGTTTCCTCTTTGGGAACGAACATGTCCCGCTCAAGATAGTGAAACGGCATATTGCGCTCCCTGAAGAGCCGCCATACCGCGTAGTTGTCCGTTCCGTGCAAATGGCAGTAAATCTGCTTCTGGATTATCGCGCCGTCAACATGATAGTCCTCCGCAAGCCGGAAAATATGCTCAGGGCGTCTGCGCCAGTTGCTGTCCTTCACCGGATTGTGCGGCCTGTCGAGATAACGAAGGGATATGGCCATCAGCCGGTCTTTCTGCGGGTAAATATTGTTCCAGAAATATGATGTGCCGTTGTCAAGTTCGTCTATAACAACATTGCCGCCCGATGATTCGATGAGTTCCTCAAGCCCGGAGTCCCACGTCTCGCTGCCGATTAGCATCAAACGAAGCGTATCGCGTCCCGGTTCGCGATTTTCAAGCTCCGTTATATAGTTTTCCAGAATCACGTTCATTTCAGCTTTATCGGCGATCTGATCCGCGAGAAGGACGTGCATATATTCGGAGCCCGTAATAACCGGCTTTTGCGCGCGCCGCAATTCGCATATCCGCCGCAGCAATACGCGGTTTTTGTTGTATATCTCAATGGCGTTATCGAGGGCTTCATCCGTTATACTGTTGCCCGTCCAGTCCTCCATTTTAGTCTTGAAAACGTCAAGCTCCGAGCGCAGAACATCCTTTGATGTGGCGGAATTTGTATAGTCCGGCAGAAATAGATAGTGGTTGAAAAGGCCGGGGCGGTTGTTTGTAACGACCTCGTACGCGTTAAACATCCACTGGCAGCCCTCGGTGTTGACCAGACCGTTGATATAATCCATTCTGCCTAGGAGAAGCTGGTTTGCCATGTCCTTCACCGGGTAACACGCGCCGTATATCCACTTATCGCTGATTAAATCCGGCTCATGCTCCGCAAGGATCCGCACCGGCAGGACGCCCGCGGCGTAAGCGATCTCTTCAGGAAAATATGTCTCAAAGTATCCGAGTATTTTTCCGCCGCCGCGCTCTTTCCATGCTTTGGCATATGCATGGCGGCCGACGACCATTTTTTTAAAGTTTATTGCCATATGCCTCCTTTAAGGCAACAAGGCTGCGCCAATTGCGCCCGCCAACATGGGGTCGTATTCGCCGGTCAAGGCGGTTATGCCAAGTTCACGCTCAATCCGGCGGGTTATTCCGGGATTTTTTGCAAGCCCGCCGGTGAACGCGAGCGCGCCGTCGATTTTTATATCGCCCGCGTCAAGCGGGGACAACCGGCCGATAACGCCGATTATCCGCCACGCGACGGCAAACAGGCAGCCGGCATATATTTCCGCCTCACTCGGCTTTTCACTTTTAAACTCGGGGCGGCCGAATAACCCAAAGGTTTCCGTATTTGCAAAAGCAAGACATGTGGTGCTGACCGGTTCGGGATCCTTTTCCGCTTCCAGTGATTTTGTGCCGATTTCGGTTATATCGATATGCAAAAGATTACAAAGTACTTCAATATTCCGGCCTTGCCCTGTCGCGCACTTGTCATTCAACATGAAGTCGCGCACCCTGTCCCACTCGAAAAGGCGGATGGCCTTGACGGTTTGCCCTCCCATATCGACGACGGTACGAACCTCCGTCCCAAACATAAACCTCGCGCCTTTGGCGTGACAGTGTATTTCGTCGATGGTTTTCGAGGCAAAGGCAATGTTTTCCTTGCCAAACCCTGTGCATGTAATGGCGGAAACATCGCCCCGGGCGACGCCGGACGCCGCAAGCGCCATATTCAGAGCGTTCTCCGCCGCTTTTTTAAAATCGGCCCCGGTGTGTATGCTTGAATACCCAAGCAGCGCCCCGCCGCCGATAACGGCCGCCTGCGTGCTGGTCGTGCCGACGTCCACGCCGACGGTAACGGTATCGCCGCCGCTTCGCCCGAGGTTATCAAAACCCGCGCTGGACTCCGGCCACTTCCAGTATTCGTGTTCCATTTTTACCTCCCAAAAAAAAGATTCGGGAAACGCTTCCGGTTAAATGTTTATCCATATTTGAGACCTCTAAACCCCAAAAAATCAAGGCTTTTGGGGTTTAGAGGTTCCCCTACTACTCGAATTCGAGACGCAGCGGCATCAATCAAAGCATCCCATGCGCCCCGGCGTGAATATGCGCGAATCCATAACTTTCAGATTTTCGCTGACGATCGGCTTGAAACTCATATTCGCGAGAACGTCCTTTTCAAGATCGACGCCCGGCGCGATCTCTGTGAGCATGACGCCGTTGCCGACAAGGCGGAACACAGCTCGCTCGCTGCAGATTATGACCTCGCGCCCCTCTTTTCTCGCAAGCTTTCCGTTAAACGTTATCTGTTCAACCTTGTCGACAAATTTAGGTATCCTGCCTTCGCTGGCGATGACAAGTTTCCCGTCTTCAACCGAAGATTCAAAATCCTTTGTTTTAAAGTATGTGCAGAAAACGACCTTTTTCGCGGTCTGGCTGATGTCGATAAAACCGCCCTGTCCGGCGGCGCGGCCGCCGAAGCGGCTGACATTAACATTGCCCTCCGCGTCTATCTGGGCTGCGCCCAGGAAGGTTATATCCAGCCCGCCTCCGTGATAAAAATCGAACATTGAAGGATGCGCTATGTAAGATGTGGCGTTAACCGACGCGCCGAAATTCGGAAATGCCTGCGGCGTCCCGCCAAAAGCGCCCAGTTCCAGTGTAAAAGTTACGTCGTCGATAATGCCTTCTATCGCGGCGGCCGCGCCGACACCCGCGCCGATGCCCACGCCGACGTTTAATACCGCGCCGCGATATATCTCGTAAACCGCCCTGCGGCAAATAATGTCCTGCGCCGTAAGAACGTCCGCAGGCTTTGCCGCATCCCCGGGCGGACGCCTCATTTCTCCGCTTATAAACGGGCTGTACACGATGCCGGCCGTCTGGGGATGATAAGTTTCAGGTTCACGACAAACAACAACGGCATCGACCAGTTCGCCGGGAACGACGACATCCTTCGCTTTGAGAACCCCGTTTGCGACGACCTGCTTCACCTGTGCTATGACCTTGCCGCCGGACGCTTTCGCGGCAAGCGCGATTTCCAAAAGTTCCAGCTTAAGCGCCTCTTCTTCTATCGTTATGTTTCCACGCTCGTCGGCGCTGGTGCCTCTAAATATGGCGGCGTTTATCGGCCTGCTTTTGAAAAACAGATATTCCTCGCCATCGACGGTCATCAGTTCAACAAGCTCTTCTTTTGTAATTCGGTTGATTTTTCCTCCGTCCTGGCGGGGATCGATATATGTGCCTATGCCTATTTTCGTAAGCAGGCCCGGCTGCCTGGCGGCGGCGCAGCGGTATAACTGGTTCAACACGCCCTGTGGGAATACATACGCCTCAATTTCGTCGGATTCTATGTATTTTCTCAGGTGCGGAACCACATCGGGGTGCGAGCAGACATAACGCTTTACAAAGCCGGGATGCCCAAACCTGTTGCCCGCCCCGTATTTCACAGGGTTTCCATGCCCGCAACCGGCGTAGAGCGTCAGCCCGGCCGGATGCCCGGTCTTTAGATACCTGTCTTCCAGACATTTCACAATATAATCCGGATACCCAACCATACCGGCGGCGGATATCGCAATAGTATCGCCGTCTTTCAGCAAATCAAGCGCTGCGGAAATATCCATATCATTTCCCTTTGATAAACATACATTGAGGGAACCTCTAAAAACCCCAAACGCTGTGTTGATTTTGGAGCTTTTAGAGGTTCATATTGAGATTGCAAGCGCCGCGCAACGTAAACGATCGGGCGATTTGCCCGCACAAAATTTTATTCAGCGTTTCCTTAGGAAATGCTGAATAATTGCCTGAGCGGGATGAAGTGCGAGGCGCACGGAGCGCAGGAACCGAGGCATATATCAATGATATGTTGAGGTTACGAGCACCGCGCAACGAAGCAATTCGCCCGCTCAGGCAATTAATCAGAATTTCCCTAGCGCGTTTTGAGTTCAATATCGTCCTGGTTCCCGATAATCCCGTCCGGGCCTGCGGAGCGAAGCAGTATGCCGGAGTCCGACATATCGGCGTCAAAAGGTCTTTGCCACGCGTCAAGACGTACAAGCGGCGTCATAAAACGTGGCGCGAGCTGGTCGCTCAGATCGATAAAATCCTTAAATACCGGAAACCGCTGATTTGCCTCGCGATACTTTTGAATTGCTTCGGCAATCCGTGCCAGCAATTCTTTTGTTTCTTCCGTTTTAATCTGGTTGAGCGCCCGTTCGACATTTTTCACGCTTTCCCACTGGCCGTGACCAATGCGCATTTCACGTATGCGCCAGGCGGAACCGTCGTTTTCAAAACGAAAGGCCACGCGCGTGCGTGTTTCGGCAACCGCTTCGCTTGCCGAAACCTGTTGCACGCCGACTACTTCCACATCGCTTTTGCGCATAACTTCGCTGTTCATGCCGACAATCAGATTGCGTGCGAGAGTGTCGTTCATTTTACGACCGCCGCAGGCTGACAGTAAAAGCAGAAAGGCAAGCAGCAGGCAGTGTTTCATGGATACATGAGACATATTTATAGAATACCTGACGCCGCAAGCAGTTTCTCTGCGCTCTCCGGATCATCCACCCGCAAGATTACGTATGCGCGCCCTTCCTCATGCGCGACAAACGCATAGAGGTATTCTACCTGCTTGCCGTTGTCCGCGAACAATTTCAGCACCTTTGCCAGACTGCCCGGCTTGTCCGTCATTTTTACCGCGACGACCGGCGTTATTGACGCGACCCAGCCGTTGCTTTTTAACAGCGCGAGAGCTTTTGCGGGATTGTCTGAAAGAAAGCGCAGTACGCCGAACTCGGACTTGTCCGCGACCGTAAACGCCTTCAGGTCGATGCCAGCTTCGGCAAGCGAGGTTGTGATTTCCGACAGCGCGCCGGGCTTGTTTTCCACAAATACCGATACCTGTTCCTGAATCATGGTTTAATCCTTAAAAGATCTAAATTTTTCGTTTATCGATAATGCGCACGGCCTTGCCTTCGCTGCGCGCGATTGTGCGCGGCGCGACAAGAGTGACTTTCGGCGAAATGCCGAGCATCGCTCTGAGCGCCGACAGGAGTTCGCGTTCTTTCTTTTCGATAAATTTTACTTCGTCTGAGAACGTCTCGCTTGTCATTTCGACCTGCACTTCGAACGAATCCGTGTGATGGACGCGGTCGAGAATGATGACGTAATTCGCCGTATAGCCCTGCGACAGCAGCACCGTTTCGATCTGCGACGGGAATACGTTGACGCCCCTGATAATCAGCATGTCGTCGGTGCGTCCCATCAGCTTAGCCATTTTGATCAGCGTCCGCCCGCATGAGCAAGCCTTGCGGGTCAGTACGCAAACGTCGCGCGTCCGGTAACGCAAAAGCGGGAACGCTTCTTTTGTCAGGGCGGTGAAAACGAGCTCTCCTTTGCCGCCCTCGGGCAGAACCTCGCCCGTATCCGGGCTGATGATTTCAGGATAGAAATGGTCTTCGTTTACGTGCAGCCCTGTTTGTTCGGAGCATTCAAAGCTGACGCCGGGGCCGGTTATTTCCGTGAGGCCGTAAATATCATAAGCCTTTATGCGCAGGTTTTTTTCAATGTCGCGGCGCATTTCTTCGCTCCACGCTTCAGCTCCGAAGATGCCCGCTTTCAGTTTGATTTTGTCGATGAGTCCCGCGTCGTTGATCGTTTCGGCCAGAAACGCCGCGTATGACGGCGTGCAGCACAGAATGGTCGATTCGAGATCGATCATAAACTGAATCTGGCGTTCCGTATTGCCCGAAGACATAGGCAGCGTAAGGGAACCGACTTTATGCGAACCGCCGTTCAGCCCCGGCCCGCCGGTGAACAGCCCATAGCCGTAACTTACATGGACGACGTCTTCTTTTGATCCGCCAGCCGCGACGATGGCGCGCGCGCATCCGTCATCCCAGAGTTCGATGTCATGCTGCGTATAAAAGGCGACGACGCGGCGGCCGGTCGTGCCGCTTGTCGATTGAATACGCACGGCATTTGAAAGAGGCACGGCCAGATAGCCGTAGGGATATTCATCGCGCAAGTCTTCCTTTGTTGTAAAGGGGAGCTTGTGGATATCCTCAATGCCCTTAATATCGCCGGGTTCGACGCCTTTTTCCTGCATTTTCCTGCGGTATGGCGCCGCGTTTTCATAGGCATGGCGAACCTGTTTTATGAGCCGTTCGCTCTGCAGCGCCGCCATTTTTTCGCGCGGCATTCGTTCGATTTCTTCCTGATAGTACGCCAACTCTTTATTCCTTCCTTTGTCGGTCCATAATTTTGACTAAACTAAAATTATATCAATTTCTCCGCATGACAGTTAATAGGAGATTTTTAGGAGTATCCATTTTTTGAACGAAAGCGCAATTTTCCATTTTCAGGTTGACATTCTACCTGTAGCGGCATACGCTCATTTCCTATGACTATCCAAAAAAGAGAAGAAAAGATTGCGATTTTGCAGGGGACGCTGGATCTGCTGATTCTGCGTGTCTTGATATTTGGCCCGCGGCACGGACAGGGAATAGCCCGCACGATTCAAATACAGAGCGAAGAAACGCTTCTGATTGATCACGGCTCGCTTTATCCGGCGCTTCAGCGGCTTGAGACCCGTGGATTGATTTCCGCGGAGTGGGGCGTTTCAGATAACAACCGGAAAGCCCGTTTTTACACCTTGACAAAGGCGGGGCGCAAGCAGCTTGAAGGACAGGCCCGGCAATGGAATCGCATGTCGAAAGCGATTCACAGGATTTTAGAAACAAACCCGGATACGGGCAGCCGATAAGGAGCAGACGTCATGTTCAGGCGAAAAAAGCGTTCGCTGTCCGATTTCGATACAGAGATTCAGGCGCATATCGATCTTGAGGCTGAAGAATTCATGCGGGACGGGCTTGACGAAAAAGAGGCGCGTTACGCGGCCCTGCGGAAGTTCGGCAACGTGACCATCGCCAAAGAGCGTTTTTATGAAACCGGGCGCTGGCTCTGGCTTGACGCGCTCGTCCGTGATTTGGACTTCGCCTGCCGCATTTTGCGCAAACAATCAGGGACGTCGTTCGCAATTATCGGAACGCTCGCGCTCGCGATCGGTATTACCGCGGCCGTCTTTACGCCGATCAACGCATTGATTTTTACCAATCTTCCCTATGGCGATCCAGACAGGCTTGTAAGCATTAACGGTGTTGGCGCTTCTTCTTCGGAAGAGCTGATTTATTTTAAACAACGAACGCCTTTTTTTGAGGACATCGCCGGTTACAGTACAACGAACGCCAATTTATTAGGGGCAGGTGAACCCGTGTCCGTTGTCGTTGCCCAGGTTACCGCGAATTTTCCAAAAGTCATGGGAGCTGCTCCCAAAGCTGGACGTATCTTTTCCGCCAGCGAACAGACGTCTTTCAGTAACGAAAAGCTTTCCGAATTCAGCAGTGCCGCCCTGATCGGCGAACATTTGTGGCGCGCCCGTTTTTCCTCCGAACCTGACATCTATGGAAAATCAATCATGCTCAACGATCGTCCGTTTACCATCATCGGCGTGCTTCCATCGGGGTTCGATTATCCCGCGGGCGCGCAGGTGTGGACGCCTACATTTCATTCCCCATTGGAGCTTCTGCGCGGCAG
>JAIRVC010000346.1 GCA_031254095.1 Acidobacteriota bacterium | reverse complement strand
GACCCGATAATCAGCACTTTTTTAATGTCGTTCCTTCTTGGCATTGTTAAGTATCTTTCTTTTATATGAATTGCTGATTAATGCCTGTGCGGGCAAACCGCCAAAACTGCTTACGGCGGCGCGGCGCTCGTAACCTCAACATATCTTGATATATGCCTCGACTCCTCGGCTCCGTGCGTCCAGCGCAATATCCCCGCACAGGCATTAATCAGCAATTTCTTCAATATTTGTTTATTCCACAAGGCCGAAATTCATTATCGGCCAGTAGCAGAAAAAAGCCTTGCCGTAAACCAGTTGTTTTTCGACGAATCCCCAGTTACGGCTGTCGTTGCTGGAATTCCGGTGATCGCCAAGTACGAAATATCTGCCGGGCGGCACAATTGTTCGTGGATATGACCTGTTGTCCAGAAATTCCAGAGGCACGTATGGCTCGTCAAGCCGCTTCCCGTTCAGATAAACCCTGCCGGCGCGTATCTCAATTTCATCGCCCGGAACCGCGAGAACTCTTTTGATGAAAGATTTTTTGACGTCCCTGGGGTACCGGAAAACCACAACGTCACCGCGCGAAATGTCTTTAAACTGATAAATGAACCTGTTGACGAATATCCTTTCCTGATCCATCAGCACAGGCTGCATACTCGTACCTTCGACTTTGACCGGCTGAACAACGAAGACAATAATGAAGATCGCTATGACAAACGCAACGAGGATGTCGCGGAGCCAGTATTTGACATTAAACGACGGTTTGGAAAACGGCTCCGTTTCGCGAGGGTCGCCTTCAAACGTATACTGTTCTTTCATCGTCAAACGTGTTCCCTGTTGTATCGTGAAATATCCGGGTTAAAGTACCAAACCGCCGTTGAAAACTCAAACGGTATTCAGTATTTCGGCATCTCAATCCGGCGACGCCGGCGCATATTTCAATACGCTTTTTCGGCGCATTCAGTTCCGCGAATTTTCCCCGTCAGCGATTTTCCGCCGTGAAATTTGTTTGCGGTTCGCTCAGGGCGCGCGCCCGTCCGCTCATGTTGATCTTGCACGAACGGAACACTATAATGTTTGCGCACCAGGGGAAGCGCGCGGTTTTGATGGCGCTTCAGGAAAACGCTGATTAATTGCCCGAGCGGGCGAATTTCCGAATTATTTACGGCGGCGCGGCGCTCGTAACCTCAACATACTTATTTAAACAGATTTAAACAGAAAGGAATTGCGATGAGATCGAGTTTGAAGCTTTTTATCTTTGCAATGTCGTGCGTCCTGCTGTCCGCCGGCACGGCGGCGGCACAGCAGAAGACACAAGGCGAAACGTGGCGCGCCACTACTTCCATAGAGATGTCCGGCATCTCTATACCGCCGCGAACTATAGAATTCTGCGTGCCCGCAGAAAACGACGCGCCATTTGAGGCGATGCTGCAGCAGAACAACGACAGTTGCCGGATTGAAAATCTCACGCGCAACGGCAATAAGATATCCGCCGACCTCAAGTGCAGCGGCAGGGATGCCATGGAAGGCCACGTGGAAATGGAAATGCTTGGAGATACGATGCGCGGCACAATGACCACAAAAACCACAGAAGGCGCCATGACGATAAAATATGAAACCGTCAGGCTCGGCAAGGCATGTGAGGTGCAGAACGCCGCCGATTTAAAACGTCAGGCCGAGGCCAAAATGCCCAAAATGCCAACGATGGATCTCTGCCAGATAAACTATGACGGTATAAGGAACAGCAGTTTGTCGGAGCAAGCCTTTGTGTTGTTTTCCAGTAAAACGGTGGATGGACAGCCCTGTACAAAACACGCTGTTTTCAAGAATATCTGCTCCGCGGCGCAGACATCCGAAGGGTTTGCGTCGCTCGATACGGCTGCTGAAACGGGATTTAACGCTCAGGAGGATATATTATCCAACACATTGAACGCCTGCGGCCTGGGTTCCGGCAACGCGGCGAAAGCGGCATTGCAGGCGAAGCTGCTGCCGCAGGCCGAGAAGGAAAACCGCTGGGATTTTCTATTGCGCTATGGCGCCGATGAATACTATCCGCGAATGGTCGAGCTCGCAAAGAAAGATTGCGCGGGCCGAGGCTTCACCGTCGCCACTCCGGGGAACGGGAACCTGTGCCGCGACTACGGCATGACGCTGGCAAGAAACGACCGGCAGGGAGCGCTGGCGACAGCCGGCTGTCGCGAGGAGATTCCGGAACGCGGCGTTTGCATCGGCTATGGCAACGCGGGCGCGGGAACGCAGGCGACAAGCCCTGCCGCCGGGCGGAACGAGGAAGCCAAGCCCAAGGCGGAGGAACCGGCTAACAAGATCCGGCAGGGAGTGCGCGGCCTGCTCGGCAGGTAAAAACCCGCAGGTGAAAATAATTATGGCGTGTACACTGCACGTTGTCCGGATTTTGGCGCTGCCGCTCGCGGTTGTGTTTATGGCCGCGCCGGCGGCGGCGCAATCCGCCGTTACCGACCGTTATCCCGACATCGCCGCGGCTTACGCGGTCGCCGTGGACGGCAAACTCCAATGGGCGGGCAAACCCGACGAACGGCGCCAGCCCGCGTCGCTGTCGAAACTCCTTGCCGCGCTGGCGCTTTTGGAATCCGGCTGGAATCCCGAAGCGATTGTAACCGTCAGCGCGGCTGCTGCGGGCGTCGAAGGATCGCGCATCGGCCTGAGGCGCGGCGAACAGTTGCGCGCGGCGGATCTGCTCACCGGTATGCTGGTGCGTTCTGGCAACGACGCCTGCCTTGCGCTGGCTGAACACGCGGCGGGTTCCGTCGCCGCGTTCGCGAAACACATGAATCAACATGCCGCGCGGATCGGCATGAAAAATTCCAATTTCGTCCATCCATGCGGCCTTGACGCATCCGGGCAACACACAACGGCGCGCGATTTATTGCTTCTCGCCGAAGCCGCTCGCGCCGTGCCGGAAATCCGCAACCGCGCCGCGATGGCAAGCGCCGCCGTCAGCACCACGGCGGGGCGCGAACTGCGTTTCAATAATACCAACGCGCTTATCGGCCGAGCGCCGGACGTTGTCGGACTCAAAAGCGGTTTCACAAGCGGCGCGGGCAATTGCGTCATCGCGCTCGGCGAACGCGCCGGTCACTACGCGCTGGTGGTGCTGCTAGGCGGCGCCGACCGCTGGTGGGACGCAAGCGGGCTGATCGCGCAAGCCTTAGGGCCTGTCGCGCCGCCGTCCGGCAGATAACCTCATGGGCGCCAGGGAAACGCTGGTTAAATGCCTGTGC
>JAIRVC010000344.1 GCA_031254095.1 Acidobacteriota bacterium | reverse complement strand
GTTATAGGTTTTAGTCTGATAATACCGCCTCCCGACATAAAGGCGGCGTCCTCTCGGTCGCCGCCTACATTTCATATTCCGGCTCATAGCCCATATCCTCCGCTTCCTGCGCCTGCTCCCTGATCTCCGGCACAACGACGCTATCAATTTTCCTGATTACGCCCCTGACGGCCTGCTCCTTTTCGCTGGTGATATGGTCGCCGCCGTCAATGGTAAGAAAATCGGATAGGTTGGAGCGGATAACGGTCAATTCCGTTTCGGTAAATAAGCGGTCACGGTCTATCAGTCCGGCGCGGACGGCAAGATCAAGTTTAGCGGCCGTGTAATTGGTGAAAAAATGTCCGTCCTCTTTATGCGAGCCAACTGTTTTCCATGTAGAAAATTCAAAACCATTCTCGCCGCGCTCTCTCGCGGAAAGTTCTGTGCGCCCACATTCCATAAGCAGCCGGGGTACAGTTCTAAAACGTGACGGTTTAACCGGCGCGGCTTTTTGATACAGCGTCATATACTCGTCCACTTCATCCCGCATATCGCGGATATGGAAAGCGTGTTGACGGCTCCACGGTTTATACAATATTTCGCCATCTTCATTTATAAACGCCACTTCTTGACCGCGCCGGTAAATCCATAATTCGGCGTTATCGCCAGTTTCATATTGATAACCCTTGGCGTTTAAGCGGCGTAAAAACTCTGTCAACTTTTCACCTGTCATTTTTGTTCCCCCTTTCATGGCACAAAAAAACAAGCCTCGGCGTCAGGTAAAAACCCAACGCCGGGGCTTGTAAATTTGCGCGGATTATTTAAGGCTCGTATTCGTCCTCGCCGTCCTCATGTTCTTCGTTGGCTGAAATTTGGTCGTGAAAATGTTTAATAATGGCATTATCAAATGCCCATAGATTAGGTGAGTGAAATTCCAATTTATATATTTCACCTATAGGTTTTAATTCGTTTTGTCTTAATACTTCCGGTGTCTTTTTGCTTCCATGATAGTTAGACAATCTATATCCATCAATTTCACTAACATAAGATAACTCATACGGACGCGATATAATATTTTGTGAGTCAACTCCGTCATTAAAATATATAGTGAAAACTTTATCTGAATAATTAACAATAGCTAATCCAAAATTAAAATGCCAACACTCACCTTTCCGAATCGGGCCAAATGTTGACAAGCTATTACAATTATATTCCTTTATCGTTTCCCCTGTCATTTTTTTGCTCCCCATATTCTCCGCATTTGCTCTTATGTTTTTTTTCGATGAAGCATTGACCTGTCGTGCGTGTTCCGCTTTCGCGTCGTCAAGGCTATCATAAGAAAACTTCTCAACCATTTCCTCATAGGTCAGGATGTTTTGAAAGGAATTGTAAACATAAAAACGCGGCTGCCCCGTTTCCTCATTCAGATCAACCGACAATATAGTGTCGTCAACACAAAATAAATCCCGTTGCCCCATAAAAGTAGAAAGCGGTATTTTTGAATATTCGGCAGTAAAACTCATAACGCCCTCAATTTTGCCTCGCTCGTCTACATACTGTTCTAACAATGCCAATTCTCCATCTTTGTTTAGTGAACCAATACTTTCTCCATTTCGTTCAATTTCCAACGAGGCCTTTCTGTTACGCGATTTATAGACTGTATATCCGCAGGCACGGAGGTTGTAAGTTAGCCAGTCAATCATTTTTTGGTTTTCTACATTGAATTGCATTTAGAACCTCCTATAAATTATTTTCGTCAAACTCGCGGAACGCAGCGTCAAGGGAAGCGTCCCGCATATTGAGGTAAGCCGCGGCGTTATGCTTGCACTCCGCCATCAGTTCCTCGTAGCTAACTCTTTCGTCAAGCGGCGCGAACATATGGACGAGCTTGGAATTAAAGTAGCAGAACGATACGGTCATCATACCGATCCGCATCAGCAGCTTGGCAAGCCGGTTGATCTGCGGCTTTAGCATATTGTCAAGTTCCTCGCGTATCTGCTTTCGGATAAAATCAATGTCCGCGCTTGCCCTGTCTACGTTCATGCCATCGTTTATATATTTGCGTATCAGTTCACTGACCGGCTTGTGCTGCGCCGCCGCGATCTGTTGCAGCGCCTCGTAGGTTTTCGATGACAGGTCAACCGAACGCTTGATACTTACTGCCATAAAAATCTCCCCCTTTCTTTGAAAAATGGTCGGGTTCTGAAAATAACCCTATTTTAACGGGTGTAACCCGTGTTGCTGGCTTTGCCAGCAAGCTGTTTCACGGCGGGTAGAACCCGCCTATTCCTGCCGTCAGTCCGATTTCTGAAAAACCGCCCCTCCGGGGGCGGGAATGTCGCGGATTCAGAACGAAAACTGCCGGATTATCAGAGAAAAAACGCAAATCAGCCGCCCTCATAACTCGCCCTCCCAGTCCTCATCGCCCTCGCTTTCGTTTTCATCCTCGTTCCCAAAGCGCGGGCCGGGCAGTTCTTCAAGGCGATCTCCACCCTTATACTTATATTTTCCGCCATTCATGCCCCACTCCTCGTCGGCGTACATATAGGACAACACAAGATCGGGATGTTGCTTCGACAGGGCTTCCACGATTTTAGAAACACCGCCGTTGGCCGTCAGAAATTCAATCGTATTTTCATCAATCCGTCTCTGGTTATAGGCGTTCCATTTCGTCCCCCAATTCTTGATTGACCATTCGTACCATGTGGGCGCGCCATAGTTTTGTTTGTTGTTGTAAAGCTGTTCGCCTGTTTTCAAAACATCAAGGTATATACTCCTATCCTCCGCATATTTTTCAAGCAATTCGGGCGCGACTTCACTTCCTGATAAAAACAACGAGCTTTCTCTGCGAAAATTCTCGTATAGTCTGAGCGCTTCCCTTGTTATAGTGCTTTCATCAACGTCCAATTCTTTCGGCATAGGCTTTATCTTATTAAAATCAATCAAGAGCAGTTTTCCGTTTTCGTCCAAACCGCCATAAATGGCGGCGAAAAACCGTTGCACGTCTTCCGGCTTGCCCTGAACGGTCAGCCTGTTTGTGATATTGTTAGCCATAAATCAATCATCCCCCTGTTCCCAATCCTCGCTATCATTTCCGTGATCGTTAAATATTCCGTTCTCTTTTTCTGTTGTTTCGGCGTGTTGCGCGGAATATTCCTGTTTCAGCGCCTCAAAGTCAATCTTATCGGCGTATTCCGGGCGCAGGACGCCGAGAAAGTCCCCATGCCGCAGGGCTACGACAAAACCTGTAACCATATTCTCCACATTAAAACGGGTTTCAGGGTGGTTGTTAGCAAGATTAAGGCATACGCCGTCGGAATCATAATGCGGCGTCCAAAGCAC
>JAIRVC010000211.1 GCA_031254095.1 Acidobacteriota bacterium | reverse complement strand
ACCACTCCGCGCTTTTTGAAAAATCTTCTATTTCCTGAACGTTCTGCCGTGTGAAGGCTTCCGCGCCCGTTGCGTCCATCGTAAGCATCGTAAGCATGAAAAGCATGGCAAGCAAAATTCCCGGCATCGGCACGATCGTCCGGAAAAATTGTTTCATTGCGGATTTGCGCGCCATTTACCGCCCCTCCCTCATTCCGTTAGCGGAAAATTGAGAGGCGGGCGCGGTTGATGTGCTTCCTTCCAGCGCTTCCGAATATTTTATGGAATTGTGCTCAAGCGTCAGCCCCCGGGCGCGATCCATTTCAACAATCGCTTTGGCGTAGGCGGCAGTGGCGGCGACTTCCGCCTGCCGCGCGGCGACATAGTCGCGCTCGCGCAGAATCACCTGATATGAAGTCGATGCGCCGGCTTCAAGCCGGATCTTTTCACCTTCCCAGATTTCCATTGCCAGCGTTGCGGCCTTGCGCGCCGCTTCCACCTGCGCTTTTCCCTGAATAAGCCCGATTATGGCTTTCTGTACTTCGACCGCGATGGAATTGCGCGAGCGCTGGAGGCCGATCAACTGCTGGTTCCGCTCAAGCTGCGAGCGCAGGCTGTCGGCCTGGGCCGTTCTGTTTCTAAGCGAAACGTTGAAGCTGAGACCCGCGCCGTATTCGGGATATTCCCCTCTGAATGTTTGGCCGAATGAATCGAGCAGGTTTGTATCCTGATCCGGACTGTCGCCCTGCAAGCCGGAACCGGCGTATAATCCGAAAACCGCGAAAGCGGGCAGCAGAGCGTTTTTCGTAAATTTTACGGAAATATCCTGATTTTTCAGGTTGATCTCAGCCTGCTGCAGTTCAGGACGGTTTTCAACGGCGTCTGAAAGCGCCTTTTTCTCGTCCGGAATATCCGCGTCTTTTGGCGCCGGCATTGCGTCGCGCGGGATTATGCGCACGGAATCCAGTTCCGGCCCGATTTTTCGCACCAGCATGTTTTTCAGCGTCGCTTCCTGCATTCTGAGATTGGTTTCCGCGACCGTCAGGTCGCGAACGCGCGCCGCGACTTCCGACTCGGCGGAGGTCACGTCAAGCGGCGACATCGTGCCGACATCAAGGCGAATGCGGTTATCTTCGAGCAGTTGACGGGCTACGGCCAGCGATTGTTCGGCAACCCCGACATTTTCCCGCATCGCGGCCAGATCCCAGTAGGCGTTTCCCACGGCCACAACAGTCGTTATCAACTGCATCCGGAATACGTTTTCGGCGACGGAAGTATTGTTGCGCGCCACCATGATATAGCGCTCGTTGGGCAGGCGGCCGAAGCCGCTCAAAAGCGGCTGGTTTACGCCGACAGCGAAACGGGTAACGGCGGCGGGGTTATAAAGCAGATTCTGCTGGGTCGAGGATTGATTCTGACCGCTAAGAGTAAGTGAATAGCTGGTTCCGGTCGGGAAAAGCTGCGCGTAACTTGCCGAAAACGCCGTATTGTCGCTGGTTACGTTATAGAGACCGGAAACTACGCTGGTGTTAAGCGGCGAAGTAACACGGTTATGGCTGAAATTGACGCTCAGGGTGGGATCGAAATTTCCGGAAGCTCCGACCTGCACCGCGCCGCCGCCGCCTGTTATGCCGCCTGCGCTGCCGACTCCCGAACCGGAGCCGGAACCGCTGATGCCCGCGCCCAGTGCGCCCGCAGTCAGGCCGCCCGGAGTCGAACCGCCCGTGAAACCGCGCGGCGATTGTCCCGCCTTTGTGCGCAAGAGGTCGGTTTGTGAAAATTCAGGAATATATCTTTGCACCGCGATGTCCAGATTGTTTTCAAGCGCCAGCCCGAGCGCGTCCGAAAGAGACAACTCCAGCGCCCCGTTGCGAATCAGGCTTTCGATGCGCGGGGAATTCTCCAGTTTTGGCGGCGCGACGGCCTGCGGCTGCCATATGCCGGTAATGTTTTCCAGGGAAAATCCTTTCGTTGCGGATTGAGCGGAAAGAGACGGCGGGAAAATCAATCCCGGCAGAAGAAGCGCTACGGCGACAGGAACGAATCGGAAAGAACTTATTTTCATCATGCCTCCCCAAAACACCGTGGAAGGCATCCTTCTCCGGCGGGGTTTAAAAAATTCAATGCAGGCAAATAATTAACGGGTTCCAAAAAATATATTATTGCCAACTAATGAAAATACGCCTTTTTGCGGAACATGTTTCGCAAAAAGGCGTATCAAAGGCGCATCAAAAGAGGAGCCGGGGCATATACGGAAACTTGCGGCTCACTTTGCCATTCTTAATTAATTTTATAACTGACGGCCAGGCCGCCCGATCCCGATATGCTCAGGATTTTTGTTTCAAGCGATTTGACGCTGCGGGCGTATTCAAGGTAATCCGCGTTTTCGCCTCCCCAACCGCCTCGTCCTGAACGGAAGCCGCCGCTTCCCCGGCCGGACTGCTCGCTCACGTTATGGGCGGCGAAACATCCGCCTTTGGTCAGCTTGGGCAGGACGGCTTTCAGGTAGTTGACGTACCATTCCTTGTCGGCGTCGCAGAAGACGAAATCGAACGGTCCGTCCAGGGCGGGGACGATCTCGTGTGCGTTCCCAAGCCGCGCGTCAACGTATTTGGAAAGCCCCGCTTCGCGAAAATTCGCCACAGCTTCATTGTAACGGTATTTATCGATTTCGACCGTTATGAGCTTACCGCCGGTTTTCGCCAAAGCCCAGGCGATCCAGGTTCCCGAATAGCCGGTCGAAGTTCCTATCTCAAGGGCTCTCGTGTATCCGCGTTGAACGATAATGTCGTGAAGCGCCTTTCCGTCCGCTTCCGGAACGTTCAGGTCGCGCCACTTGCCGCGCTGTTCCTCCATGAATTTCCGAACCTGCCGGTCAAGATCCTGCGTGTTGTCCTGCATGTTTGAAAACCCGATTGCGCTGGAAAAGAAAAAAAACAAAACAAATACAAGTCTGGTCATATCGCGGCTCCCGTTGATTGCTTTTCAGGGCAACCTCCGAAAACCCCAAACTCTGCGTTACGCTCCTTCGGCAAAATACTCATTTACCTATGTGTAAACTCCGCTTTTGCCTCAGTCGCAAGCCTTGATTTTGGGGCTTTCGGAGGTTGCCT
>JAIRVC010000285.1 GCA_031254095.1 Acidobacteriota bacterium | reverse complement strand
CATTCCCGAAAGGCATGTGGAATCAGGTTCTGGCCGCGATCAAAACTACTGAAAAGGCGTCCGGCAAGGAATTCGGCAGCCCGACAAATCCGTTGCTGCTTTCAGTTCGTTCGGGCGCGAAGTTTTCAATGCCGGGCATGATGGACACGGTGCTCAACCTGGGACTGAACGATGAAACCATGCAGGGGCTGGCCGAATTGACTTCCAATGAAAGATTCGCCCTTGACACTTACCGGCGCTTCATACAGTTGTTCGGAAAGATCGTACTCGGCGTTGACGGCGATCTGTTTGAAGAAGCGCTCACCAGGGCGAAAAAAGCCGCGCGCGCGGCGGCCGACACCGATCTTAAAGCCCAGCATCTTTCGGCCGTCTGCCGTGAATTTAAAAAGATCGTAAAGACGGAAACCGGTTCGGAATTTCCCGCAGATCCCTACCGGCAGCTCGAGGAGGCCATTAAAGCGGTTTTCCGTTCATGGAACGGCGATCGCGCCCACGCGTACCGCCGCCGTGAGAAGATTCCTGATGATCTCGGCACGGGCGTAAACATCATGACGATGGTTTTCGGCAACATGGGGAACGACTCCGGCACGGGCGTCGCGTTTACGCGCAACCCGGCGACGGGCGAAAACAAACTGTTTGGCGATTACCTGTCCAATGCGCAAGGCGAGGACGTTGTCGCCGGTATCCGGACCCCCAAGCATATCGACGAACTCAAGGCGGATATGCCGGAAGCCTACAACCGCTTCGTCGAAGTCGCCAGGAAACTGGAAAATCACTACAAAGACATGCAGGATCTCGAATTTACCGTAGAACGCGGCAAGCTCTGGATGCTGCAGACGCGCAACGGCAAACGCACAGGTCCGGCCGCCGTCCGCATCGCCGTGGAGATGGTCAAAGAAGGCCTGATTGATGAAAAGACCGCGTTGCTGCGCATTCCGGCCGGCGATCTTGATCAGCTCCTTCACAAGATGATTGATCCCAAAGCCCAATTAGCCGTTCTTACCACGGGCATCAACGCCAGTCCCGGCGCGGCTTCGGGCAAGGTTGTTTTTACGCCGCAAGACGCCGAGGCGTGGAAGGAAAAAGGCGAGAAGGTCATTCTTGTCCGCCGTGAAACTTCTCCGGAAGACGTGCGCGGAATGGACGCGTCTCAGGCGATTTTAACTTCGACCGGCGGCCCGACAAGCCACGCGGCCGTCGTTGCCCGCGGATGGGGCAAGCCCTGCGTGGTTGGCGCCGGTGAAATAGCAATAAACTACGCGAAGAATGAATTTACCGTCGGCAACAAACGTGTAAAACGCGGTGACTGGATTACCGTTGACGGAACGAGCGGCCGAGTCATCATTGGCCAGGCGCCGGTGATCGATCCCGAACTCGGTAAAGATTTTAAACAACTGATGGAATGGACGGATAAAGCGCACGGCGATTTTAATGTACGCACCAACGCCGACACGCCCCACGATGCCGCCGTAGCCCGAAAATTCGGCGCGCAGGGAATCGGCCTCTGCCGGACCGAGCACATGTTTTTTGCCGGCGACCGCATTGATTCAGTACGCCAGATGATTCTCGGCTCCCAGGAGTATAAACGACTGGAAAAGGAAATGGGATCGCTGGAATCAGAGCTGGGAAAAGGCGTTTCACCGAAAAAGAAGAAAGAAATTACGGACGCGATCAATAAGCTGAAAAAGGCGATTGAGGAACCCAAGCGGCTTTACCTCGGCGGCCTCAAGGAACTGCTCAAGGTGCAGCGCAAGGATTTCGAGGGAATTTTCAAGGCGATGGACGGCCTGCCGGTCACTATCAGGACGCTGGATCCGCCGCTGCATGAATTCCTGCCGCACACCGAAGAAGAAACCGTCAAGCTGGCGCGCAAGCTGAAAGTAAACGCCAAACACCTTTGGGACAAGGTGCAGGCGCTGCATGAAGCCAACCCGATGCTTGGACATCGCGGTTGCCGTCTCGGGGTAATCTTTCCGGAAATCACTGAAATGCAGGCGCGCGCAATTTTTGAAGCCGCCGCAAGCGTGCAGAAAAAAGGCGCGAAGGTTTTGCCCGAAGTGATGATTCCGCTTGTCAGCGACGTAAACGAACTCAAGCTTCAGGCCGATGTCGTGCGCCGGGTCGCCGCCGAGGTGATTGAAAAGAGCGGTCAAAAGATCGACTACCTGGTCGGAACAATGATCGAACTGCCTCGCGCCGCCCTGACGGCTGATCGCATCGCCGAAGCCGCGGAATTCTTCTCTTTCGGAACCAACGATTTGACGCAGACAACGTTCGGCATTTCGCGCGACGATTCAGGAAAATTCCTCCCTGCCTACGTCGAGAAACGCATCCTGAAGGACGATCCTTTCCAGGTGCTCGATAAGGAAGGCGTCGGCGAACTGGTGAAGATGGGAACGGAAAAAGGGCGCAAAACCCGCGCGAATCTAAAAGTGGGTATTTGCGGCGAGCACGGCGGCGAACCTTCCTCCGTGCAGTTCTGCTACCGCGTAGGCATGAACTACGTTTCATGCTCCCCATTCCGCGTGCCGATTGCGCGTCTGGCGGCGGCGCAGGCGGCGCTGGGATCAAAACAGACGATTTCTCACACAGCGTAAGCGGGCCGCCTCACGGCGGGTAGTGGCTAGTGGCTAGTGATCAGTGGTCAGAAAGGGTGGTTTCATTTCATTGAAACCACCCTTTTTTTATGGGTTAATCGAAAATAGCGGGAAGTTCTTTAAGCGCGCCTTTTTCGTCGATTGCCACGATGTCGGTTTCGGCGCTTACCAGAATTTCAGATTCGCCTTTGCGCCGGATCTGCTGCCGGAAAATCATGCGATATTCCGAAGACCGTTCCATGGAGGTCGTCACTTCTATTCTCTCGCCAAGAAAAGCGGGACGCCGGAAGCGGACGCGCATTTCATAAACAACCAGACGGCAGTCGGGACGTGCTGATTCCGCCACCGAAACGCCCAGGGCTTCCAGTACCTCGCTGCGGCCGCGTTCGAAAAAACGAAGATAATTGCCATGATACACGATGCCCTGGGCATCGGTATCCTCAAGGTAGACGCGGAATTCCAGTATATATTCGTTTGGTTTCATAGCGCCGGATTATAGCGCAAATCAACAATTGATGAAACTATAGAGGTTCTCCGAGGGCAATCCTCGGATCCATGATAATAACATCAACGCGCCGGTTGCGCGCGCGCCCCTCCGATGTGTCGTTGGACGCTACGGGACGGTACTCGCCGTAACCCGCAGCTGACAGAAGCTGCGGAGACATGCCGTAAACCGTTTCCATGCGTTGGAGTACATTAGAGGCGCGTGACACTGAGAGATGCATGTTTGAAGGAAAACGCGCGGTATTAATGGGAACGCTGTCCGCGTGTCCCTCAATGCGGATATGGTTGCCTATGGTCGTAAGACTGGTGGCGATGCGGTCAAGCGTGGCAATTCCATCGGCTCTGATTACATCCGATCCGGAATCGAACATTCCATCTTCACCGAGTTGGACAACAATACCGCGGCGCTCAAGGTATATGCGCACTAAATTGCTTTTAATTTCTTCGCTCAGCACGGCTTCAAGAGCGCGTTTGAAGCGCCCCATGTCGGCCTCGCCGTTCAAAATCACTTTGGGAGCGTCGCCGTCCGTTTTTCTTCTCGCGCCTTTCAGACCGTTGGGATCGTCGGCAGGGAATTCAGGATCCGCGAGAATCGAACTGGAAGAGGTGGTTCCGCCGCTGCCAAGGTCATTTAGAGTCAGCGTATTGCTCCCGCCGTCAAAGATTTGCCCGCCGAAAGACACCCTCATTGAAGCCACCATCTGTCCCATTTTTGCGGCGTCAACGGTGGAAATAGCGTAAAGACAGGTAAAGAAAGCAAAAAGCAGAGTCACAAAATCAGCGTAGGAAACCATCCACCGTTCGTGATTCTCGGGTTCCTCGGGTTTCTTTTTCCTTGCCATGACACTCCTTGTCTTTATCCATATCCCTTGATCGTAATCCGTTAGCCGCGCGAAGCGCCCGACTCATCGTATTCAAATTGTTCCTTATGGCTCAGATAACTTTTCAGTTTGTCTTCGATCAGCCGCGGGTTTTCCCCCTCAAGAATGGATATTACGCCTTCCAGCATAATTTCTTTGGCAACCATCAGCGTCTTGATCTGCATCTTGAGCTTTCCAGCCATCGGCAAGGCAATGATGTTGGCTGTCACCAGTCCGTATATGGTTGCGACAAACGCGACGGCGATACCGGCGCCAAGTTTTGACGGGTCGGACAGGTTGTCCATTACGTGAATCAGACCAAGCACGGCGCCGATAATGCCTATGGTTGGCGAGTACCCGCCTGCCGCTGACCAGAACTTGACCGGCTCTTCCAATGCCTCCTCAATGTTCGAGATTTCAAGGTTCATGGTGTCACGCAGAACTTTAGGTTCCACGCCGTCCATCGCCATCATAAGAGCCTTTTTCATGAACGGGTCGGACATTTTTTGCGCATCCGCCTCAAGCGAGATGACGCCTTCTTTTCTCGCCTTGTAGGCTATCTGGATGATTTCGCGTATTACTTTTTTGTTGTCCGCCTGAGGTTCCTTGAAGGCGCCCAATATCGCCTTGAAGCTGGCAATGGCCGTCGCGAGAGGGAACTGAACGAAACAGGCGCCGAATGTGCCGCCAAGTACAATCATGGCCGCGGTCGGCTGAATCAGAGAGCCGACATGCCCTCCTTCCAATACCTGTCCGCCTAAAATACCAGCTGCGGCGATCGCCAGACCGATCAGTGTCGCTATGTTTATCGCAGATTTATTCTGTTCCATATTGTCGCTTATATTCCGTTTCAACCAGCGACCGTACCCGGCGCCGGTATTCGACTATTTTTTCAATAATTTCAACCATCGGTTCTTTGACAACGACTTTATCGCCGTTACAAAGAGTGACCACCGTATCAGGAGTTTCCTCAAGTTGCTGCATCATGTCGCAGTTTAAGGTAATGTGAACGTTGTTAATCTTCGTAAGCAGAATCATTGTCGTCACCCGAAAAAGCTTATCGTCACAATCCCGTTACGGCGTTAAAGAAATAAAGAAATACTACAAAGGAAACGCCGATTAATTATCCGCGCGGTAATCAGCGTTTCCTGAATGGTTATTATCTCATTCGGGCGCTTCATCGCCCGGACGGCGCAGCGTCGGGCGCCTCCGTTCAGGCGGGTTGCCGCCGTCGTCTCCGGAACCGTCGGGATCATCCGGAATCGGCGCGCCTTCCTCGCCGCGGCGTCTCAGTGTCGGGCGCTTAATCTCATCGGGGTTGCGCTCTTCCTCGGCTCTCTGGGCGTCTTCAATCGCCTGCAGCCGCGCCTTTATACGTTCAAATTCCGAGGTGTTGACGATATAGCTGTCCTTTTCGGGAAGGTGTCTCTGTTCATCCATCGACGCGATAATCCGGTCTTCAGTGGAAGGATGGGTGCGAAACCAGCCGGCCAGCCGGCTGGGCTTGTTTTTTTCTTCCGCTTGCAGTTTTTCAAAGAAGGTGACAAAGCCGTTGGGATCGTAACCGGTATTCCATGCGTACTGAATGCCCAACTGGTCGGCTTCACGTTCGCTCTCGCGCGTTACTCCGAGCAGTTCGAGATTTATCGCCAGACCAAGACCGTTCTGGAGCGCCATCTGCGTCCAGTAACCGCCAAAGATCATTGCGGGGATTGCGGCGATCTCAAGAAGCTGGCCTTTGGACATGCGTACCGTGGCGTGCCGCGCGATGATGTGCGAAATCTCGTGAGCTATGACGCCGGCCAGTTCGGACTCGTTCTCCGCTTCAAGAATCAGCCCTTTATTTACGTAGAAAAATCCTCCGGGGAAAGCAAAAGCGTTTACTTCGTCCGTATCAACGACCTTTACGTGAAAAGGGATTTTGGCGTCGGAATGCCTGACGATATTCTGTGTAATGCGATCAACATATTCGTTTATGACGCGGTCATCAAGCAGAACGGCGGTCTGTTCGAATTCCATCGCAACCTCCCGGCCAAGTTCTATCTCTCTTTCGAGCGAAATC
>JAIRVC010000273.1 GCA_031254095.1 Acidobacteriota bacterium | reverse complement strand
CTTGAAGAAGCGGAAAATTCCGGTTTGCCGATTGAGGCCGCCGTAATCGCGGAAGGTTTCGGCAAAGACCCCAGGGAAAAAAATCTGCTCGGCCGTTGGCAGGCGCGCGGAATACGGATCTTTCAGATCGGCGAAAATCTCTTTTCCTCCATCTCCGCCGTGCGCACGCCGCAGGGCGCGATGGCGCTCGGCCGCATTCCGCGATACAGCCTTGACGAAATCCGGCTAAAAGGAAATGTTCTGATTCTTTGCGCTTCCGGCATACAGGATCCGGGAAATTTGGGAACGTTGATTCGTACCGGCGCGGCGGCGGGCGCCGACATGGTATTGACAACCGCGGGCACCGTCTCCGCGCGCAATCCGAAAACTCTGCGCGCGAGCGCCGGCGCTTTTTTTCGCATTCCGGTCATCGAACATCTTGAAACCGGAAAACTGCTCGCGTATTGCGAACGGAACAAAGTCCGAATGTACCGCGCCGACGCGCGCGTCGGCGTTTTTCATACGGATGCCGATCTTGTTTCCTCATGCGCGATCTTTTTAGGCAACGAAGGCGCGGGCGTGAATGAAGCGGCATTCGCCCGTCTTCCGGCCGTTCGCATTCCAATGCGGGCAAACACGGAATCGCTGAATGTCGCCGCGGCGGGCGCGATTCTTTTGTTTGAAGCCGCAAGGCAACGCTTAAAAAATAGTGGCTAGCGGCTAGTGGCTAGTGGCTAGCCGGGGAAATGAATTATGAATGAAACCCTGTTTCCCGAACATGAGGAAAAACAGGCGATGCGGAAAGACGCGCCGCTGGCGGAACGGTTGAGGCCGCTCACGCTTGATGAAATCGTCGGGCAGGATCATCTAATCGGCCAAGACAAGGTGCTTCGCTTGATGGTCGAGCGCGACCAGCTCGCCTCAATCATCCTCTGGGGACCGCCCGGAACGGGAAAGACGACGCTCGCGCGCGTTATCGCGCGGCAGACGCGCGCTCCCTTTGTCGCTTACAGCGCCGTCCTTTCGGGCATCAAGGAAATCAAGGGAATGATGGCGGAAGCCGAAAATCATTTCCGGAAAACCGGCGGGCGTACCGTTGTCTTCGTGGACGAAATTCACAGATTCAACAAGGCACAGCAGGACGCCTTTCTGCCGTATGTAGAATCGGGCGTGATTATTCTTATAGGCGCGACCACTGAAAATCCGTCGTTTGAAGTCATCAGCGCCCTCTTGTCCCGCTGTAAGGTTTATGTTCTGAAAGCGCTGGAACCGCCGGATATTGAGGAAATTCTGCGTCGGGCGCTGGGCGACGCGGAACGCGGTTTAGGAAACGCCAATGTCGCCGTCTCCGACGAAGCCCTGCGGCAATTGGCGGTTTTCTCAAACGGCGACGCGCGAAGCGCGCTCAATACGCTTGAAATCGCCGTTTCGCTTGTGAGCCGCCGCGCCAAAGGCCAATCCGCGGAGCTTAACATCGCCGATCTCGAATCAGCCATGCAGCGAAAATTTTTACGCTACGACAAGGGCGGAGAGGAACATTACAATCTGATTTCCGCGCTGCATAAATCAATGCGCAACAGCGACCCGGACGCCGCGCTTTACTGGATGGGCAGGATGCTTGAAGCGGGCGAGGATCCGATCTATATCGCCCGCCGCATGACGCGCTTCGCTTCCGAGGATGTGGGCCTTGCCGATGTGCGCGCGCTTTCCGTCGCGCTTGACGCAGTGGAGGCTGTGCGCCTGATCGGCCTTCCGGAATGCAAGCTGGCCCTTGCACAGGCCGCCGTGTATCTTTCGGTCGCGCCGAAATCCAATGCTCTTTACACCGCCTATGCCCGTGTCGCCGACGACGTCCAGCGCACGTTTAACGAACCGCCGCCGCTTCATATCCGCAACGCGCCGACCCGCCTTATGAAAGAACTCGGCTACGGCAAAGGCTACCAGTACGCTCACGACCTTGAGAACAAGGTTGCCGACATGGACTGCCTCCCGGATTCGCTGCGCAATCGCCAATACTACCAGCCGACAACCCAGGGAATGGAACGCCGCATCGGGGAGATTCTCACGGAAATCAGACAACGCAAAAAACGCCCATAGAGGGAAACAATGCCTGAATATACTAACACAGATATTTATCAGTATTTCCTTGGCAGGTTTTTGCAATTACCTAAAAATAACCCTCATGAAAATATGACCTGCGAACGAAAAGAAGATACGCATTAGAAGAGCTTTTCAACATCGGATTAATTGACTTGAGAGGATTTAAGAAATTTATGGAGAAGCACATGAAGAAGCGGTTGACGTCGCTGGTTTTGGTTCTGGTTTTCGCCTTCGCGGGAAAGAGCGCTTTTGCAAAATCGTTTGAAGTCGGAGGCGGTACGCTTGATGCTTACGCCAGCATACGCGCTTTTGCGCTGTACAACAACGTTGACGGAGGCGATGTCGTGGGCCGGGATCACTCCCAGTTTTCAATAGGGATGCAGTCTCACTCCCGCGTTGGAGCTAAATGGACGCAGGGCGACTTTCATTTTAATTTCGAGATGGGCATGGGAGGCGCCGCGTTGCCGCCGCCGGTCACTCTCCGCCTGCTGTACGGCGACTATAAATTCGCCGGCGGCAATTCAGGCAGGATAAGAGTTGGGCAGATTCCCAACATATCCAGTACGGGCTCTTTCTACGACCGCAAACTGAACGGCGATGACGCGCTGCTAGGCTTTGGAACAATTACCGAAGCGATACGAAGGGCCGGGATCAACTATGAGATTGGCGATTTCTCCGTCTCCGCGATTTCGATGAGGCAGGATTCTTCCAGCTTTACAGCGCTGTATAACGGCTATGGTAATGTTGAATTTACTGAAATCATGCCCAGAATTGAGGCCGCCTATTCAGTAGCCGGCGTTTTCAGAGCGGCCGGTTCTTTTGTTCAGACCTCCGTTAAGGCCGATAATTACGCGACCGAACAGCCCCGGTTGAACCAGCGTTATAACATCAACGCTTTCCATCTGGCGCTTGCCGCCGCCCCGAAAATCGGGGACAACATGCGGATCATCGCGTCGGGATTTTATTCTATGAACGGCGGCTTATACGGCATGGTCACAACGGCCGGCGGATACGACTCCATTTCCGGCGTCAGCTTTAATCGCGCCCTGCCTCAGTTGAAAGAGGGAACCGATAAAGCCGAGATGGAAAATACGACAATCGTCGGCGGCGCGCTTGCTTTCAGAATAGATGCCTTTGAAGCGGGATTAGGTTATCAGAGCGCAAGCAACGACGCGTGGAAAGACAATATCAACGGAATAGGCGTATACGCGAATTACAGAGTCAGATTGTCGTCCAATTTTATGATTATTCCGGAATTCGGTTATTCCAATTGCGGGGATAGAGGCAGCGCGCCTAAAAGCGTGGAATCTCTCCCGAAAGACACAAGAGGCGTTCAGGCCGGAGTACAGTTCAGAATCGACATATAAGCCATAAGGAAACCTCTAAAA
>JAIRVC010000266.1 GCA_031254095.1 Acidobacteriota bacterium | reverse complement strand
TCTACGATCTGGGCAACCGCAATCTTGCTTTTATGTACGAAGGAGCCTCCTCCGGAAAGCTTTTCGACTGGGCCGCGCGCTATTCTTTTGGACGCAACCGGCAGGAGTACGATTCAAGCAATACCTCCTGGCCCGAACCGTTAGCAACAAGAGACCTTGACAATAAATCATTCAACGCGCAGGCAGGGTACAACGGCAACATCCTTTCCCTTGACGGAGGAATGGATTACCTGAAATACGAACTTAACGATGACGGGTACAAAGGCGATATCAGCGACACCGGCGTATACTTTTCCGGCCGCCTGCGCCTGCTGAATGAAAGGTTCATCATTTCCGGCGGCGGACGTTACGACCATTTTTCTGTCAGCTATGCCAATGACTCTGCCGAGGGCAACTTTGCCCCCTCTGTCGGCGCCGCAGTCCTTCCATTGGAATGGCTGAAGTTTCGGGTTAATTACGCCGCGGGCTTCCGGATGCCTGATCCCGTCGAATATGGCGGTGGCCACTACTACGCGGCCAACAAGGATATCAAACCGGAAAAAAGCAAGACCATTGAATTCGGAAGTGATATTAACTACAAGTCTTTCGATGCCGGGGCAACATGGTTTCACACCGACTGGGATGACAAGATAATCGCGCAGAAAGTGCCGGAGCTTGGTGGTCGATGGCAGTATCTCAATATTACGAAAAGCGTTATTTCCGGACTGGAACTCGCCGCGGGAAAAAATATAGGAGCAGCATGGAATTTAGTGTTGCGCCCCTATGTCAACCTGACGCTTCTGACCGAACGAAAGAACGGCGATGACGCGCTGGCTGCCCTCGTCGGCAGCGATATCCTGCCCAATACGCCGAAAACCTTGCTGGCCTATGGTCTGGACTTCCGGCACAAGGCTTACGATTTTGCGGTCAACGCGAACGCCGTCTATTCCAGCGACAGTCTTTCCAGAGACTGGCGCGACGACAGCTCGCCGACTTACGGAACATATATATGGAACGGCGCGGGCACGGTACTCAATATGAGCGTGGAAAAAGGTCTTTACAATTGGAAAGAAAACGGCAGTTTAAAGCTGCGCGCCGAGATACGTAATATTTTCGATGCCGATAATATGCCCTATCTGGATTATCCGGGTCCCGGGCGTAATTTCTATGTCGGCCTGCGCTACGGCTTTTAATCAGGATATTCAATTATAGGTTCCTTAATATGTCCCGTTCCGGTTAACCAGAATATTTAACCCAATTGGCAGAGTTCGGGGTTTTCAGAGGCTGCCATAAAAGAATGGGATAAAACCGGCGGCCTGCCGGCAAGTGGTCTCTCTCTCCCTTCCACTTGCCGAGGCCGTCGGCAAGTGCGGATCGAAAACCGGCAATCAAAATGCGGCAATCGAAAATCAAAAATTTACTTGATTTTCAGGTTAAGGAAACACTGATTAATTGTCTGAGCGGGATGAAGTGCGAGGCGCACGGAGCGCAGGAACCGAGGCATATACAGAAATATGTTGAGGTTACGAGCACCGCGCCGCCGTAAACAATTTGGCAAGTCGCCCGCTCAGGCAATTAATCAGTGTTTCCTTAACGACGGCCGGGCGCGCCGAGAACTTCTGTCAGGTTGGATGCGTTAAGCACCGCATACGCCCATTCTTCCAGCTGCGCGGATTTCGCTTTATTCACACGATTTTCCGCCCATTTGGGCAACGGCCCGAATCGGCGGGTTAGCAACCCGACCAGAATTTTCGCTTCGCCTTCTTTCCTCGCTGTATCCGACCAGATTTCATAAGCCGCTTCAGCCATGTCGTATTCCTCGAATATGTTTTTGATTCCGCTGATTTTCTCAACAATTTTATTATCACGTTCGTGCCGTTTCAATAGACCCTTTGTCCACACATTGAAAGCCCGCTGCAACGATTTCAACTCCGGCGCGTGCAGCATTCCGGCAAGCGCCTTTATAACGGCAAACAGATCCGCCTTGCCCTGATTGGTTTCCATCCGGAAAACCGCCTCGGCAAAATTCCGGATTTCTTTTGTCCGGCTCAGTTTTAGGCGGTGGGCGTCAAGAAGCAGATACCGGAGTCTTGGCTGAAACGCCTCAAGCCCATCGGGCGGATCAATAAAACAATCCGCCGCATCTATCGCCGCGTTCCATTCTTGCAAACCGTTATAAATCACAATCGGAAGAATCGGCGGGATGCCAGGACAGACGCATCTAAAAAGCGTGATTTTTTAATCCGAAGTTCGATATGTCAACAAGCGGTAAACGACTGATGTATCAGGAGATATCTGCAGAATCAGATTCCGTTTACTGGAAACAAATCAATTCCAGCAACTCAAACGCCTTTGCCTGCAGGCTGTTTGGTTTTGTTACCTGACGAAATGTCGGGCCTTTCGCGTCTGAAATCATTCTGCAAGTATTCTTCGCGCGAGTGGAGAGCTCAGAAAGCAATGTCGCAAAACTATGTACCACAAATCCGTCCTTCGTTCGACGTGTGCGTTTCTTGGCTTTTGCCGCTTCCGACGCTTTGGCCGGAAGAACCGGATCACGCCGGTGCCTCGTCACAGGAAGTTCGTGATCTTCAAACAATATCGGAGCCAGCGCCCGCCGCATATGCCATTCAACATAATAGGCCAACATGCACAGAAATATATGCGCCGGCACCCGCTCCCCGGTTCGATGCCTGATAGGGCGAACCAGAATATCAATCCCCTTTATTGCGCGAAATGTCTGTTCCACCTGCTTCGTTGCGCGGTGCTCGTAACCTCAACATATCGTTGATATATGCCTCGGTTCCTGCGCTCCGTGCGCCTCGCACTTCATCCCGCGCAGACAATTAATCAGTGTTTCCCTATGGTGGGACGTCA
>JAIRVC010000223.1 GCA_031254095.1 Acidobacteriota bacterium | reverse complement strand
GAATACATAAATTAAAAATAAATTCATTATGACAACCTCCGAAAACCCCAAACTCTGCGTTACTCCTTGCGGCAAAATGCTCATTTACCTCTATATGTAAACTCCGCTTTTGCCTCAGTCGCAAGCCTTGATTTTGGAGTTTTCGGAGGTTGCCATTATGAATTAACCAAATAAGACATCCGATGCTTCAGCTATGTTTTTTACCGGCACAAATTCGATCCCTTCCACGGCGTCCGTCAGCGGGAG
Organism: Acidobacteriota bacterium; assembly: GCA_031254095.1. Lineage (GTDB taxonomy): Bacteria > Acidobacteriota > UBA6911 > UBA6911 > UBA6911 > UBA6911. Next base: position 3,675 of record JAIRVC010000223.1, on the reverse strand, counting down.
GTTTCCCGCCGGAAGTACGCAGCGCCTGAAGCCCATCGCGGCCGCTTCCCGAACTCTGGGGTAAGCCTGCGTCACTGGCCGTACCGCGCCGGAAAGGCTTAATTCACCCAAAAGCACGGTGTGCGGTTCAAGCGGCCGGTTGCGCAGACTGCCTAGAATGGCGGCGAAAATTCCCAGATCCGCGCCCGGTTCGTCGATTTCCAGCCCGCCCGCTGTATTGACATAAATATCGCTTCCAGTCATGTGGATGCCGAGGCGCTTTTCCAGCATCGCCGTAAGCACCGAGATGCGGTTGTAATTTACCCCCGTTGCCACGCGCCGTCCCGCGCCGTACTGCGTCGCCAGAACAAGCGCTTGAATTTCGACCAGAATCGGGCGCGTTCCCTCAATCGCGCAGACCACGGCGCTTCCCGCCGCGAGGTCTTCCCGTTCCATCAAAAACAGGCGCGAGGGATTTTCCGCCGGAAGCAGTCCGCGCGTGGTCATCTCGAAAATGCCGACTTCGCCCGCCGCCCCGTACCGGTTTTTCACCGCCCTGATGATGCGGTGATTCCGCCGCCCCTCGCCTTCGAAATAGAGCACGACGTCAACGATATGTTCGAGCGCCTTTGGTCCCGCTATGCTTCCGTCTTTGGTGACATGACCGATCAGGAATACCGGAAGATTCCGCGTTTTTGCCAGCGTAAGAAGCTGCATGGCGGCGTGGCGCACCTGACTGACGCTTCCAGGCGCGGAATCAAGCGTTTCCGAAAAAACCGTTTGCACTGAATCTATAACGAGCGCGCCGGGGCGCACCTCGTCGATCGCTTCCATGATCCGTCCGAGATTGGACTCGGAAAGCAGATAAATATCTCCGGTTTTGCCCGCAATGCGGACGCCCGGCCCGTATTCTTCAAAAACCTGCGGGTGAAACGCCCGTGCTCCGCTGTCTGAAGTTTTGCGATTTTCTCCGGCGGCAGGCTTTCCCGATTCAGAGCCGTTCCAGATTCTGCCTGCCCGCAGTTTGATCTGCTGCGCCGATTCCTCGCCCGAGGCGTACAGCACGCGCAATCCTTCGTCGCGCAGCGAATGCGCGAGCTGCAAAAGCAGCGTTGATTTGCCCACGCCGGGTTCGCCGCCGAGAAGGATCAGCGAACCCGGAACCATGCCGCCTCCGAGCGCGCGGTTGAGTTCCGGATTGCGCGTATCCATGCGCGGCGCTTCTTCCGTCGATACTTCCTCAAGCCGTATCGCGCCCGCGTCGCCACCCGTATTGCCGTGAAGCGGAGAGGGAACTTCGCGCAGCCTGAAACGTTTTTCTTCGGCAAACGAATTCCAGCCGTTGCAATCCGGACACCGCCCCAGCCATTTTGCCGAGGTGTAACCACAGTTCTGACACTCAAAAACCGTTTTATTCATATTTTTTATTCAGGCCGTGAAGGCCGGCGGTCAAGATCAATGGATTTAAGTTTACGCAGTTCGTCGCTCAATTGACGGATTCTTTCGTCGCGTTCTTTTACATCCGATTGCAGCCGTTCAATTCGCGTCTTCAGATCAAGAATCCATTCGGCCTGCCGGCGATAAGGGCTTTTTGGAAATTCCGAGATCAGCCTGCGCAAAACGGTTTCCGCCTGAATCAAATTGCGGTCGTCGCCCGAAAGCGCGAGTGAAAATCCGAGATGAAACAACGCACGGTCGCGGTTGGGGGCGTTATGAAAAGCATTAAGGAATTTTTCATAAGCCTGCGCCGCCTGCCGGTAGTTGCCCGCCTCAAAACTCCGCTCCGCGTCCACGAGGGATTTCGGCGGCGCGGCGGCTTCGGGCTGCGGCGCTTCCGCCTGTTCGTCCGCGACGCGCGATTCAGGCGGAATGATCGCCGCCGGCGCCAGGGCGACCGCCGGCGGCGGTTCGGGCTCGGCGGGCGTCACGTTTTTTCGGCATCCCGCGGCGGTCAATCCCAGCAGCAGAATAATCATTAAAAAACGAGGCAATTTCAGCCCACCTGGGGCTGTTATCGTCCTGGCCGGCAAATTCCTGAAAATGCGGCCGGAATGCCCGCTTACCGGCAACGCCGGAAGGTTTTGCGATTGCCTAGGGAAACGCTGATTAATTGCCTGAGCGGGCGAATTGCTTCGTTGTGCGGTGCTCGTAACCTCAACATATTTATGTATATGCCTCGGTTCCTGCGCTCCGTACGCCTCGCACTTCATCCCGCTCAGACAATTAATCAGCGTTTCCCTAAGGAAATGCTGATTAAATATATTATTTGGAAACACCGTGCGTTTTCTCCCGGGGAAACGCTGATCAATTCAGTGTTTGTAAGGATTCAGAAAGTATGTTCAAAAAGTAAATTATACGTTATTTATTAGTTTTTCAATCGAAATCAGGCGGATTATCACTATGTATGTAACGTTTAAGATATAACATTAAAAAAAACGATACAAGTTTGAGGAATTCTGAAGTAAAATTAATATTTGTGCGTTGCCGGGGCGGCTTTGCGGAAGGATCGAAGCCAGAAGAATTGACCGGTGCAATTAAAAAGCCGGGAGGTTTTTTAATTGCCACCTGAATGTCAAAATGGAACCTCTAAAAGCCCCAAAATCTGCGTTAAGCGGCCGATCAAAATGCTCATTTACGTAAATGTAAACTCCGCTTTTGTCCCGGCCGCAAACTTTGATTTTGGAGTTTTTAGGGGTTCCCTATTATTTATTATCGAAGGATGAATAATTACATGTCGATAATTCGTTCCATTGCAAAACGGGATTCCGGAGCAATACGCTCGCTGTATTTTCAACTCTTTGTGGTCGTGCTGGCGTTTGTCCTTATGGTCGTATCAAGCAGCCTTTATGTAAGCAATATGCTGCGAAACCATTTGCGCGGAGACGCCATGGACCTGCTTAACCAGACGAAGCTCCGGATAGAAGCCGATCTGATCGAGCCTGAAGCGACGCTGGCGGCAATTTCTAATACCATTCGAAATATGATATTAAACGGCGACGGCGAAGATGCGGTATTGGGATACATACAGGATGCCGCGGACGTATTGCAAAACAAAACAAGCGGATTCAAATTCTACGGTCTTTACGGTTATTTTGACGTATTTGGAGGCAGGTATCTATTTTCCAACTGGGATCCGCCGGAAGATTTTGAACCGACGGATCGTCCATGGTATAAGGCGGGCATCGAGGCGGGCGACAGGGTCGCGCTTACGCCGATTTACAAAAGCCCCAGCGTAAATGATTACATCGTTACTTATGTACACCGTATTTTTAACAAAGAGAATCAGCCGCTGGGCATCGTTGGCCTGAACATGCCGCTTGACGGCATTAAAAACGCTGTTGCCAATATGCGGCTTACCGAGAGCAGTTACGGAATTTTTGCGAACGAGAATCTGGACATATTCCATCATTACGATCCCGCGTTTATCGGCAAAAACGCGCATGAGATCGGCGGCAATTTCGCCGTTTGCGCGGATGAGCTTGAAGCTACGGGCGCCCTTTTTGAACGCGAAGTCGTCAATAATAAAGGCGAATTAGCCGTAGTCTTTTCGACGCGGCTTAAAAATGGCTGGTTTTTATTTACCGTTACGCCCAAGGCTGAATATTATAGAGAATTGCGCGACATGCAGCTCATGCTCGGCATTCTTGGAGCGTTTTTGGCGGCGGCCTTAATCATCGTTCTGATACGCGTGAACCT
>JAIRVC010000217.1 GCA_031254095.1 Acidobacteriota bacterium | reverse complement strand
GAAACAAAAGCGAAGTTTACATTTACGTAAATGAGCATTTTGGATCGGCCGCGTAACGCAGAGTTTGGGGTTTTTAGTGGTTCCCTTAAACGACGCGGTTGCGGCCGGCATACTTCGCGGAATAAAGTTTTTTGTCAGCGGCCTCAAGCAATTCCATCGCTGTTTTTATGCCGGATTCGGGTGTCAGCGTCGCGTAACCGATCGAAACCGTAGCGCGAATTTCCACTCCCCCTTCAAGTATGTAGGTTTGCTCGGCGACCATTGAGCGAATGCGCTCAGAAACGCTAAGAGCCACATCCTGCGGCGTGTTTGACAGCACCGCAACGAATTCATCGCCGCCATAGCGCACCGCGATGTCGTAATTCCGGATGGCTGCCCGAATTGTCCGGGCGACCGCAATCAGAACGATGTCCCCGCTGGCGTGTCCGTAAGTATCATTAATCTCTTTAAAATAATCCACGTCAATGAAAATCACAGTCAGCGGCTGTCCGGTATTGACACTTAGCTCAAATTGATTACCGAAGTGCTGCTCAAGATAGGTGCGATTGTAAAGCATGGTCAACGAATCGCGCTGAGCCTGCGCCGCCAGCCCACGCGTTTCGTGAATCATCCGGACATTGATTTCGGCAAGCGTACTCCGGGACTGATCCAGCAGTTTATTTATTTCAAACTCATCGCCGATATCCATGTCCAGATCAGCGACCATTTCCGGGAAAACTTCAGCGGTTCTTGCCAGCATATGGTCCACCTGTTCCCGCTCCATTGAAAACAGCGTGTCCGCAACGTTGATGGCGTTCGCCAGCGTTGCGACCGATTCCGTGTTTATCCACATATCCGCGATGCAACTGCCGAGCGCTACCGAGCTTGCCAGCAAATTTTTGTTTTTTTCGTGTAAATGGCTATTGATGACTGCCGAAACCAGGCGTTCAGGCAGACCCCAGCGATGCAGCAGCCAGGCGCCGACTACGGCGTGGTCTGTTTTCAGCTCACGCCGTTCAATTTCAGCAAGGAGGAAATGGTCGTTCAGCGAAGAAGCCGACAGACGTCCGTACCCGGGCAACGCCTCGTTAAGCGCCAGCATTCCGATATCCTGCAGCAGGCCGGCAAGGAACAATTCACCACGAGGGGCGACCTGAAGCATCATTCCGATCTCGACAGAAGCCGCGGCCGACATAACGGAGCGCCGCCAATATTGCCGATAATCGAAATTCAAGCCCGGTTTTGATTTCAACTCCCTGACAAGATAGAAGGCAAGCGAGAGGTTTATGGTTTCCGCAAGCCCCAGTAAAGCGACCGCCTGTTCCAGCGTTGAAACCTCGTGCTTGATGCCGTAGTGTATGGAATTGGCAACTTTCATAATCCTTGCCACCATGGCCGGATCGCGCTCGACTATATGCGCTATGTCCGCCGTACCGACGTCATCAATATTATTTGCCAGATCAAGCACCTGAACGGCTACAGCCGGAACGTTGGGAAGCGTTCGGCAGTTTTGCAGCAACTTCAACAGATCCAGTGGAAGTTCCGCATTGGCATCCGCAATCCTTAACTCTACATTAATAGACACCGGTTCTCCCGACACAGAAAAGGAAGCGCTGGTTAAATGCCTGTGTGTGGGTCGTGCTGCGCGCCTTGCGCTTCATCCCGCGCGGACATAATCAGCGCTTCATGAGGTAAAAACTGATTGTAGCGTGTAATTTCGCAATATGGTACAATTTTTTTAATTGTTTGAACTCTACCCTCTCAAATTATAAAGCCTCCGGGATACTTGGGGCGGGTCAGTCTGCCGACCGGCAGGGGCAAGTCCTTAGCGTTCATCGCTTCAATCCACGAAAAATCTGTTGTTTTACGAAATTCCGCAGTAGAATCCTATGGAAACACTGATTAATTGTCTGCGCGGGATGAAGTGCGAGGCGCACGGAGCCGAGGAACCGAAGCATATATCAACGATATGTTGAGGTTACGAGCACCGCACCGCCGTAAACAATTTGGCGATTCGCCCGCTCAGGCAATTAATCAGTGTTTCCCTATGAAATATCCGGGCAAACATCCGGGGCGGGAGGTTGGGCATATGGCGGATTTGGCGGGCGTAAACGGACAAAGGGAAAATTTCAGAGTGGTCGGAAAACCAAACCTCCCGGGCAAAATGTCATACGCCCTCGCGACGGGCCTGGCCAGATTCGGCGCGGACTATGCCGTTCCCGATATGCTTCACGCAAAATTTCTTCGCAGTCCATACGCGCGCGCCCGGGTAATCAGCGTGGATGCCGCAAAAGCCAGAGCGATTCCGGGCGTTGTGGACATTCTTACCTGGGAAGACGAAGGTATTAAGAATTTGCGTTTCAGCGACTCATTTTTCATCTCCACTCCTTCCTACCAGTGGCTTGACAATGTAGCGGATCAGGAAGGCGCGGAAGTAGCCGTCGTTGTTGTCGCCGAAAGCGAGAGCCTCTGCGAAGAAGCGCTGGAACAGCTCGACATTGAATGGGAAGCGCTGCCGCATGTCGTTGACCTTTCAGAAGGCCGAAAGCCGGACGCCCATGTAATCAGGCATCCGGACTGGACGCCTGACGCCATGCCTCCTCCAAACCCCGGCAGGGAAACTCCGCCGAAAAAAGGAAACGTTTCCTATTGCAACATGGTTCAGGGCGACGTGGAAGCCGGATTCAGAGAAGCGGATCAGGTGATTGAATACAGGCTTCTTTTGCCCGCCTTCGCTTCTTTTCTGCCGAATCCGCCCGCGTCGGTCGCGTGGTGGTCAAATGAACCGCCTTATCTCGGCAAAGGCGTAAACCTGCATATCGAAGGCGCGGTACAGAGGAGAACCGCGATTGCCGCCATATACGGCGTGCCTCCTGAAAAAACCGTTCAGGAAGGCCTGTTTCAGGGCGGCAAATACTGCGACTGGGGTATGCGGAAAAGCCAGGAGATCACTCCGCTGCTGGCTAAAAGAACGGGAAGGCCGGTCAGGTGCGCAAACACGCGCGAAGAAACCTTTGATTTTCAGATGAACCAGCGCTACATGCGTATGAAGGTCGGGTTTAAAAACAACGGCTTGATTACCGCGATCGACGATTTTTCAATAGCGGACGGCGGCGTGCGCGGAAACGCCTGGTTCGGCACTGTGGGAGATCAAGGTTATGGCCCCTACTTCACGTTGAAATGCGGGAATATAAGCCAGCGCATGGAGGTTGTGGACAGCAACCGCGGCAAAATGTATCTCAGCGGACAGCACTGCCCATTCAACTGGGATGCACTCACAATGGGAATCTACATAATCGCGGAGAAGCTTGGCAAAGATCCTATAGACATCGCCCGGCTGAATCTGCACGGCCCGGAATCCCAGAGCGATACGAATCCCGTACCAAGCTTTGAGGCGTGCGTCAAAGCCGGGCGTAAACTGATGAATTGGAACCGGCATCCCGCCGGCGCGAAAAAGCTCCCCGACGGCAGGATGCACGGCGCTTCATTCCGTTACCAGATGTGTCCGCGGCACGCTTTTTCCGGGTACGACTGCAAACTGGAACTTCGCGACGGAGTGGTACACATGCCGACGCAGGGGCCGATCTTCGGCGTATACGCGGTCGAATGCAACGCGATGGTGGTCGCGGAGGAACTCGGCCTCAGATTTGAAGACATCAGCATTGACTATGATTACAGGGAGACTTTCACGCCCGTCGGCGGCGGCGCGGACGGAACCACAGCCTCGGCATGGGTCATGAAAGAATGCGCGAATATCCTCAAACGGCGTATTCTGGAAGCCGTTGCCGAAGATGCGGAAAACCCGCCGATGCCGACCGCCATGTATGGCGTGATGCCGGAAGGCCCCAGTCCTTTTAAGGGCATGAAGCCCGATGACCTGGATCTTGTGGACGGCAAAGTGATCGCAAAAGCCGACCCGGACACCAGCGTTTCTTTCGCGCGGGCCACGCGCAGAAACATATTCGCGACCTTTGCGGGCAGGCCACCGACAGCCCTCTGGACGGAGGGATTTGGCCGAAAGCTGGATACGATGAACGCCGCCTTCTGTGAAGTTGCCGTGGATACGGAAACGGGCAGGGTGCAAATCCTCCGTTTCGGCGTGACTGCCGATCCGGGCAAGGTTATAAGGCCGACATCGCTTGAGAGCCAGATTGACCAGGTTTTATACTTCAGCGAAGGATGCCAGCTGCTGGAAGATTACGTCTATGACAAAAGAACCGGCGTAAAACTCAACAGCAACATGATTGATTACAAAAAACCCGGTATGCTCGACATCTCGCCCATAGAACGCGAGTTTCTTGAAACGCGCGCGGGTAACGCGGTTTACGGAGCGAGCGGCATCAGCCATTCGCTTGCCAGCACGCACCTGGTCATCATCGCCATCCACAACGCGATCGGCGTATGGGTTGACCCGCCGGCGACGCCGGACAGAATTCTTGAGGCTCTCGGTAAAGTGTAGAGATTTTTTGGTCAATAAATGAAAAAAACGATTTTAAGGAGGCCAGTTATGAACACAATACAGCAAACCGTTCAAATTCGGGCGGATCGCCGCTTGCGGCTTGATCTTACTTTGCCGGACGATTTTCCTGTAGGTGAGGTGAAAGTACTGGTATTCCCGCCACCTGTATCAGAGACAAGCGCGTATGACTCAATAAAACACCTAGCCGGCTGCTTGGCGGACAGCAAAACTTTT
>JAIRVC010000170.1 GCA_031254095.1 Acidobacteriota bacterium | reverse complement strand
GGCAGCCTGTATTTCAGATGGTGCAAAACGCGCCCGCCCGTCGCCATGCCGCTCGCGGAGACGATTATCGCAGGATAGCGGATATCGTTGATCTTCTGCGATTCATCCTTGGTATGCACAAATTCCATATTGCCGGAAAGAATCGGACATTCGCCCGTCTCGCGCCAAATCGCCTTCGCTTCTTCATCGAAATCATCAATGTATCGGCAAAAGACGTCCGTAACGCGCCGCGCCATGGGACTGTCAACAAAAATCGGCAGATCCGGAATCGCGCGCCGCTCCTTCATGTCGCGCAGCATGTACAGCAGCGTCTGCGTGCGCCCCACGGCGAAGGCAGGGATAATCGTCATGCCGCCGCGCCGCGCGGTTTCATTGATGATTGCCGCCAGATCGTTTGCGGGATCTCCATGCGGATGTACGCGATTGCCGTAGGTCGATTCGATTAAAAGATAGTCAGCGTCTTTTACGGGCACCGGATCGCGCAGAATCAGCGCGTCATAACGCCCAAGGTCGCCGGAAAAAACGACGCGCAGCGGCGATTCCTGCCCGTGAATCGTCGTCTCGACGATGGCGGAACCGAGAATGTGTCCCGCGTCTAAAAAACGTACTTCGACATCCCCTGAAATCGCCGTCGGAACTCCATATTCCGCCGCCTTGAGCCGTTCGATCGCTTTCTCTGCGTCCGCCGTGGTAAACAGCGGCAAAGCGGGCTTGTGTTTGGAAAACGACATCTTGTTGGCGAAACGGGCGTCTTCTTCCTGCAGGTGCGCGGAATCAAGCAGGTTGATTCCGCACAATTCCACAGTCACCGGCGTCGTCCAGATTTTTCCCTTGAAACCGTCACGCGCCAGCGCCGGCAGCATTCCCGAATGATCGAGATGCGCGTGCGTCAAAAGGACATGATCCACGGAATCGGGCGCGACCGGCGGGTTGTCCCAATTGCGCAGGCGCAGATTTTTTGGCCCCTGAAACATGCCGTAATCGACGAAAAACCGGGTTTTGCCGGTATTCACAAGAAATTTTGAACCGCTGACGGTTCCCGCCGCGCCTAGAAATTGTATTGTTGTCATATGATCCCGCTTATTTTGGATTGTAAAATTCGTGACGTTCGATCATGCCGTTTTTATTACGGTCAAGCCTGTCAAAATCCTCCCGTAGATCCATCCATTCATCAAGGGTAATTACCCTGTTGCCGTCAAGATCCAGGTTTTCAAACGTCCGGTTGTACCAGCGATTGCGCAGAGACTGAAACTCCTCAAGCGTAATGCGGCCGTCGCGGTTTACATCCATAAGGCGAAAAGCCCGTCTCCGGCCCGGCCAGTCTTTTTCATCGATATATCCTTTGCCGTCCTTGTCGAGCCGCGCAAAAACCTCGGCGCGAACCGCGCGAAAATCATCGGCGGCGTTTCTCGCGCCGTTCGCCGCAGGATCCTGCGCAAAAGACAGAGTTCCGCAAAATACGCAAACCAGCGCGGCGGCAAACGCCGCCGCGAAAAAACATTTTCCTGATAATTTCATATGAGCCTTTGCGTTACCGCCACTTGTCAATCTGGACGGACTGACTGGGCACCATGCCGCCCATGCTGAAATAGTTATTATTGGAACCGCCGGTAACGATGACGTTAAAAGTCCCGCCGGTTCTGCGGACGCCGCTGTTGAGATTGACGCCCGGGGCGCTCTTGGGTTTTGCGCCCGGCTTCAGCCCGGTTACCCATTCAGTGAACTTTTCAACGGTATCAAATCCGCCATCCCTGACGAAATTGGCGATCGGCGGACTCAAAACGGCGGCGGTGCCGAACAGCCACCCGTCCTGCGTGCCGTAGATTTCCTTGATGATTTCCGGATAATTCATGTCCGGCCCCCAGACTGTCGCAGCCCAATTCTTGGCTGAAAGAATGCCCCAGCCATTAAACAGTGTTACGACGTTTTCGTCCTTTTTAAATCCGCGTCTTACGGAGAGCGGCTCAAAGGGCGATCGTTCCTCGTTTTCGGCGATGATTATATTAATCAGGTTCATCGGATTGCCCACCGTGCCCATGTAGGTCGTTCCAACTTTGCCGCAGTTGCCGCCATTGATGGACAAAAGGCTCCACGCCCTTCCAATCGTCGTGTTGGCGTGGGCATAGGGGCCCACCGCGCCTTCCTCGTAATTAAGCCCGACTTCGTCGCGAATCTTGCCGTTGATGACCGCGCCCGCCGCAAAGCCGTTGTCGGAAACATTGACAGCCGTCATGCCGGCGGAACCGATTGCCAGTATGATCGGGAAATATTCCGGATCGGCGCCAGCCATGACCGCGTTGATGGCGGCGGTTCTTACCGTATATGTCCAGGTGTCGCCGGCTTCGGATCCGGGATTCATGCGTCCAAGTATCATATCCGGATTATGGCTGGTTTGCGCCAGCATCTCATCTACCTTTTCCCGCGTCGGCAGGATTACCGGCAGGAAGTCCGTGTATCGTTTTTCGCGGAACAGTTTCTGGAGTTCTTCGGGAGTGCCGGTATAAGTGGCCGGGCCCGTGTCGGGCTGTATTTCCCCGGTTCTTTGTTCGTCGGCCTTCAAGGGAATGGTCAGCAATTCCACCATTTCCCTCATTACCGGCTTGCCGTTAATCGGATTGTTGCCTTCAACTATCTGCTTTTTGAGCTGATCGTTCGTCTTGCCCCAGACCGGCCCGCGGAAATACTGAATGCGGAGGTTGGGCATACCGAAATTCAAAGACGTTTCTTTTTGCTGTTTTTCAAAATCACTCAGCATGAGAGGCACTGCGGGTTTTTTTATTCTTGATTCAATATCGACAGAGAGGCGAACCGCCGCTGGAGCACAGAGGCTTCAATGCCCAAGGCCGACGATCGCGGCATCCCCTTTTTCGGTGAGTTCCGCCCACATCGCGTCGTTCAGAGCGGACAGCGATACGCCGTTTGAGGCGTCTCTGTAAACGACATTTGTTTTCGGATAGTTAGCCTTAAACCAGTCCATCATTACCGCCATGAGCCGATCGGTTCCGATGTAACCGGTGTTTAAAAAGTAAACGGTCTTGCCGTCAAGCGTATTCAAACGCGGCGCCTGCGGTTGCAGCGTGACCGGAGGCGGCGTCCCCATCGGGTTGTACACGGTTATCTGAGGCATGGCCGGTGTGGCGGTTGCCGTCCTCGTTTGCGCATAGGTTTGATTGCCGGTCAGCGAAACACCGCAAACAATGCCCATGCATAACAGGATCGCGATTACAGCGATACGTCGTTTCATGTGTTATTCCTCCTTACTTGACTTGATTGCCAAACAGCGAAATTTCCCGGGGCGGCCGACATTCCGGCTTCCCGACGAAGTCGATTTTACTGTGAAAGACGCGCCGAAGGAAGCGGGAAAAGAACATAGGCAGGGCTGGCGCATTAAAAAAATATAAAACACCTCAAATCAGCGCCGGAGGCGCGAGACGTGAATAGCCGTCGGTGTAGCGCGAAACGCTGAACCAGCGGATGCGAATAAGCCATGTGTCCCAACCACGCGATGGGTTACCTCAACTGGCTTGTAATACGCCGTCGAGCGAGACAGTGACAGAAGCTCGCATT